>NZ_JARAVO010000181.1:0-20594 GCF_033792805.1 Streptomyces sp. PA03-1a | reverse complement strand
GGCCTACCGCGTCGGTTGCCCGGAGCAGTGGTGCGGCTACGCCCCGACCTGGCCGCACTGGCCGGCCGGCTAGTCCGCGAGCCGACACCGCGCCGGTGCACCAGTGCGTGCTGTCGGAGCTCCCAGAGCAGGCCAGGTCGCTGCCGTTCGAGAGGAGGCCGAGTGGCGGTCGGGCCCACCCAGGGATGCACGCGGTGGGTCGAGGGCGAGGCGAGCGGGTGGCCCGCGTACGACACGCCTCCTGAAGGGTGCGGCCACGGGGCCTGGGGTCAGACCTCGGAGTTGAGCCGGCCCGAGCGAAACGGTTCGACCTGGTAGGGCAGGTCGGCGAAGCCCGCTTCTGTGAGCGCTCGGGCGAGCCCCGGCAATGCCGCGATGCGGGCGACGAGGGGCGGGTCCGCCTCGATGCGGGTGCGGTCCCCGAGGTCGCGGACGCGGAGGTCCCGCACGTCCACCCCGGCCTCGGTCGTCAGCGCCCGAACGGCCCTCTCCGCACGATCGATGCGGGCCAGGCGGTGGGAGGTGACCTCGATGCCGTAGCGGACGCGGCTGGCGAGGCAGGGGGTCGCGGGTTTGTCCCAGGTGGGCAGTGACCAGTGTTTGCTGAGGCGGCGTACGTCCGCCTTCGTCAGGCCTGCGTCGAGGAGCGGTGTCCGGATGCCGCGTTCCCGCCCGGCGCGGATGCCCGGACGGTGGGGATCGGATGCGTCGTCGGCATTGGTGCCTGTGGCCACGGCGTCGACGCCGTGCTCGTGTGCGAGCGCGGTGATGGTGTCCAGCACCTCGGACTTGCAGAAGTAGCAGCGGTCGGGCCCGTTGGCCCGGTATCCGGGCCGGGTCAACTCGTGGGTGCGCGGCGTGAGATGGATGATCCCGAGGTCGTCGGGGAGTCGCCGCGCGCGGGACAGCTCACCGTCGGCCAGGCTCTCCGAGACGGCGGTGACGGCCAGGACGCGCTCGGGACCGAGCGCCCGTGCGGCCGCGGCGAGGACCAGGGCGGAGTCGGCGCCGCCCGAGTAGGCGACGGCGAGGGAACCGCCGAGCGCGCGCACGCGGTTCAGCAGCCGGCGCTCAAGGGTGTCGTCACTGTGCACGGTCTTCCTCCTGGCTCGTCAGCGTCGCCCCTCCTCGGCTCAGGCGCAGTGCGCGCGCGGCGACGGCGCGCAGGGGCAGACCCAGCGCCGTGGCCGCGGCCACCACGTCGTCGTGCTCGGGTTTGGCCGCGTACGGACCGTGTTTGACCCGGATGGCGTGTCCGTCGACGTCGACGGTCTCGAAGGCGCGCGGCAGCGCGGTGCGGGTCGCGCTGATCCGCCGGATGCCGAGGGCACCGGTCTCGGCCAGGACCATGTCGCGCAGCCGTCCTTCGTGGTGCGCGGTGGTGAGGAGGTGCAGGACCTGCGCGGGCCTGCCCTTCTTCATCACTGCGGCGGTCGTCCAGGCGTCAAGGGCACCGGCGTCCAGAAGGCGGGTGATGAGGTGCCCGAGGAGTTCTCCGGTGACGTCGTCGAGGTTGGTCTCCAGGACGACGACCTCCTCGTTCGCCGTGGTCGGGACGGGGTCGCCGAGGGTGACGGAGACGAGGTTGGGCCGGTCGGGCAGGCGGCGGGACCCCGCTCCGTAGCCGGTGGCGCCCAGTGTCATGGGGGGCGGCGGGCCGTAGCGGGCGCGGACGGCGCGCAGGAGTGCGGCGCCCGTGGGTGTCACCGTCTCCCCGGGAAGGTCGCAGCCCCTGACGGCCGCTCCGGTCAGCAGGGCGAGGGTGGCCGGCGCCGGGCAGGGCAGGACGCCGTGCGCCGAGTTCACCTCGCCGCGGCCGAGCGGCAGGGGCGAGCTGATGACGTCGGTGACGCCGAGGGCGTGCAGGGCCGCGGCGCTGCCGACGATGTCCACGAGGGCGTCGTGACCGCCGAGTTCGTGCAGGTGGACGGTGGCGGGGTCGGCGTCGTGCAGTCTCCCCTCCACCTCGGCGATGGCTGTGAGGGCGGCGACGGCGAGGGTCGCGACGGGCCGGGGAGCGGCCCGGGAGGCCATCTCGATCACCTTGGCGGCGCGCCGCTCGGTGCACGGATCGGTGACCTCCACGCGTGCGCGGGTGGCGGCCAGTCCGTGGTCGGTGACGCGTTCGGCCGTCAGGTCCCAGCCGGTCAGCCCGGTGGCGGAGACGGCGGACCGGATCCGGTCGAGCGGTGCCCCCGCGTCGATCAGGGCACCCAGCAGCATGTCCCCGGCCAGTCCGGTGAACGGGTTGATCCAGCAGATCACCTGGCGCCTCCGGGATCCGCCGTGCCGCGGGACCGGGCGATGCGGTGCACGGCCATGGCCGCCGAGAACCCGGAGTCGATGTTGACCACGGTCACGCCGGCGGCGCAGGAGGCGTGCATGGCGAGCAGCGCGGTCACCCCGTCCAGCGAGGCGCCGTAGCCGGTGGAGACCGGCACCGCCACGACGGGGCCGGCCACCAGACCGCCGACGACACTGGCGAGGGCGCCCTCCATGCCCGCCACGACGATCACCGCGTCCGCGGACCGCAGCAGACCGCGGACCTGCAGCACGCGTTCGAGTCCCGCGACGCCCACGTCGTGCACGGCCGTCGTGTCCAGCCCGACGGCCGTGGCCACAGCGGTGGCTTCGGCGGCCACCGGCCGGTCGGACGTCCCGGCGGCGGCCACCACGACGGAGAAGCCCGAGGCGGCGGCCGGTCGCCAGCGCAGCAGACGGGCCTCCTCGTCGTACGACCCGCCGTGCACCTGCTCCTGGACGGCCGCCGCGGTGTCCGGGGCGACGCGGGTGACCAGGACGGGCCCGGTGTTGTGCTCCAGGAGGCCGGTGACGATGCCGGCGATCTGCTCCACGGTCTTGCCGGGGCCGTACACGACCTCGGGCAGTCCCTGCCGTGCCTCGCGACCGATGTCGACTCGTGCGTATCCCAGGTCCAGTACGTCGTTCACGACCGGCTCCCTTCGACGTACGGGATGGTCTGCGGACCTTCCGGCAGGACGCACAGGCGGGCCTCCGGCCCCGCGGCGGCCAGCGCTTCGGCGACGGTGGCGGAGATGTCCCGGGTCTGCCGCAGGTGGGCTGCGGCCAGCTCGTCGTCACTGAGGAAGGAGGTGTGCATGATGACCTGACTGCCCGACTGGATGCGGGCCTGGATCTGCACCTGCCACTGGTCCGGAACCGTCTCGGTGCGCGCGGAGATCTCGGTCATGAGCGCCTGCGGGGACGGGGCCGAGGCCAGGACCCGCCGGTAGGAGCCGTGGTCGGGGAAACCGTCACGGCACTCGGCCGCGCACACGATCGTCCCTCCGGGGCGGACCACCTGGTGGGCCGCCGACATCCCCTTGACCGCCTGGTACAGGTTCTGGTCCAGCGGGAAGCCGGAGTTGGTGGTGACGACGACGTCGAACGCTGCCTGTACCGGGCGCATCGCCATGCGTGCGGCCGCGGCCGTCGCGGCGGCGTGCATCGGCAGCAGATCGCCGCCGAACGCCGCGACGACGTCCTTGTCGCGGTTGAGCACCACGTCGAACGCGAAGGTGACGCCCGTGGCCTCCGCGATGGCGCGCACGTCGTCGTGAACCGGGTTTCCGTGGGTGATGCCCCAGGTGGCGCGTGGATCGCCGATCCGGGCCGCGTCGTGCAGCACGAGCACGGTCTCGAGGCCCGCCAGGCCGGGGGCGACGAGCTTCGGGCCACCGGAGAAGCCGGCGAAGAAGTGGGGTTCGACGAAGCCGGTGGTGATCCGGACGTCCGCCTGCACCCACTCCCGGTTGAGCCACACCGGCACGCCGTTGCCGTACCTGCCCATCCACGTCAGCTGAGCGGCGTCGCGGGCGTCGTGGTTGACGATCCTCACCGTGTCCGCGATCTCGTCGCCGAACATCGTCCGGAGCTCGGGCGCGTCGTTGCCGCGGTGGGTGCCCGTCGCCACGAGGATCACCACGTCCTCCCTGCGGACGACGCCGTCCAGCTCGTCCAGCACGGCCTGGATCATCGGGCGCCTGGGCTGCGGCCGGGTGCCGTCGCAGGCCGAGATGGCCACCGTCTGCCCCGGGCGCACCCTCTCGGACAACGGGGGTCCGGCGACCGGCTCGCGCAGGGCCGCGCGCAGGACGGCCGCCGGGTTCCGGGCCGCCGCGTGGTGGACAGGCTCGACGACGGTGGTCCTGTGCGGATCGACGTCGATGTCGAGCCCTGACTGCCCGTAGGCGAGGCGTACTTTCACCGGACGGCCTCCACGGCCTCTGCGTCCTCGGCCCGCCCTCGACGGTGTCGCTCGTGCAGGCGATAGGCGCGTTCCGCCGTCGCGCGGAAGACGTGGGATCGCTCGGCCTCGGTGAGGCCGTCCGTCAGTGCCTCCGCCGCGCCGACGACCTCCTCGTACGAGGCGGCCAGCAGGCACACCGGCCAGTCCGAGCCGAACATCACCCGCTCGGGGCCGAACGCGTCGAGCACCACGTCGGCGTAGGGACGCAAGTTCGCCACGCTCCAGCGGTGCCGGTCAGCCTCGGTGACCAGGCCGGACAGCTTGCAGAAAACGTTGGGGAGTGCCGCCAGTTCGCGGATCAGCGAGGTCCAGGGCTGCAGTTCACCGGCGGCGATGGGGGGCTTTGCCAGATGGTCGAGGACGAAGGTGAGTTCCGGCAACGTCCGGACGGCGGCGATGGCCGATGGCAGTTGATGCGGAAGGACGAGCAGGTCGTAGGAGAGGTTCGCCTGCGCGACCACGCGCAGACCCCGCTGCACCTCCGGCCGGTTCAGCCAGCGGGGATCCCGCTCGTCCTGCACCAGGTGCCTGGTGGCCACGAGGAGTTCGCCGCCTGGCGCCGCCCGTAGGGCGTCCAGCGTGCGCGGGAGGCAGTCCGACGTGAGGTCGAGCCAGCCCACGACACCGGCGACCGTCTCACCCGTGGAGGCCAGGGCCAGGAAGTCCGCGGTCTCGTCGGTGTCGGGCAGTACCTGGACCAGGATCGTACGGTCGATGCCCGCTGCCAGGGCAAGCGGCGACAGGTCTTCCAGGGTGAAGTCCCGCCGCACCGGGGTCATGTCGGGTTCGTCGAGCCACGCGTGCACACGGCGCTGTGGACCTGGGCCGTCGGTGGGGGAGGGGGACGGGGCCGGTGCCGGTGCCGGCCGCCAGACGTGGTGGTGTGCGTCGATCCTGCTCATCGTTCCTCCGCTTCCAGGACGTCGAGCTCCGGCCACAGCTCTTCGGGGATCGTCGTCGAGGCGTGCGCGGCGTTCACGGTGATCTCCTGTGCGCTGCGCGCCCCGACGACGACACCGGTGACAGCCGGGTGGCGCAGCGGGAACCGCAGGGCAGCTGCGGCAAGCGGGACACCGTATTCGGCGCAGCGCTCACCGAGGGCGCGGGCGTGGCGGAGGACCGCTTCCGGAGCCGGCGCGTAGTCGTACATGGCGTCCGGAGCGAGGTTCGCGAGGATGCCGCTGTTGAAGACACCACCGACCAGGACGCCCACCTCGCGTTCGGCGCATGCGGGCAGCAGTTCGTCGGCCGCGCTGCGGTCCAGCAGTGAGTAGCGGCCGGCCACGAGCACGCAGTCGAGGTCGGTCTCGGTGACGAAGCGGGTGAGCATCGCCGTCTGGTTCATGCCCGCGCCGATCGCCCGGACGACTCCCTCGTCGCGCAACCGGGCCAGCGCCGGGTAGGCACCGGTGACGGCCTGCTCCCAGCAGTCGTCCGGGTCGTGGATGAAGACGACGTCGAAGGCGTCGAGACCGGAGCGCCCCAGGCTTTCGACGAGTGAGCGGTAGACGCCTTCGGCACTGTAGTCGCGGACCCTGACGAGGCCGGGTGCGCCGTGGAAGGCCTCGTCCCCCGGGGCCGGTTCGCCCGGCACGAGCAGGCGGCCGACCTTGGTGGACACCGTGATCTCCGCGCGCGGGTGCCCGGCCCCGGAGAGGAACGCGCCGAGCCGCTGCTCGGCGAGCCCGGCACCGTAGTGCGGGGCGGTGTCGAAGTACCGGATCCCGGCCGCCCAGGCGGCCTCCAGCGTCTCGGCGGCCTGCCGGCCGCCGACAGCGGAGAAGAGGCCGCCCAGCGGCGCGGTGCCGAGCCCGACGCGGCTGACGCTCACGCCGGAGCGTCCCAGAGGCACCCGTTCGGCGTACCACGGTCGGATCGCGGAGGACATCAGGTTTGCCCGAGGACGTGCCGCTGACGGCCGAGCCGGTCGATCGTCACTTCGACGCCGCCGCCCCACAGTCGCACCTCGGACCCCGGCCCGCCCGCTCGTGCCGGAAGGAGCTTTCGCTCACGACGTCGGCGATGGCGCGACCAGCGATCACGCCGGCCGCGGCGTCAGGGGAGCCCAGGCAACGGGCGGTCCGGCTGATGACCACCGAGAGTTCCATCTCGTGGCCGTAGGCGGCTCCTTCGGCGCCGAGGGCGGTGGGACGCTCGAAGCCCGCGGGGCCGACGCGCAGGAATCTCATCGGGGTGCTCCTCGCTGATGATGCGTGCTCGCCAGTGGCCGGCCGGGCCTCGGGCCGGCCACGGAGCGGACGATGGTGTGCGGGGTCACTGCCGGCCGTCCGTGACGTCGCCCCGGACGCCGAGGTTCGGTTCCAGATGCTCGCGCAGCCACTGTTCGGTGTTGCTGACGTGCAGGAGGGCGGCTGCCTGGGCCAAGGGAGCGTCACCGGCGGCCAGTGCCCGGTGGATCGCCTCGTGTTCGGCGACCGTCCTTCCCGCGGCGTCGTCATCGACCAGACCACGCCAGACACGGGCCCGCAGCGTCCGCCCGGAGATCCCCTCCAGCAGGGTGGTGAGGGTGGCGTTGCCGGTGGCTGCGACGACGGCACGATGGAAAGCGGCGTCGTGTTCGTTGAGGCGCTCCACGTCGTCCCGGGCCGCCCGCATCGCCTCCAGATGCCGTTCGACCTCCCGCAGCCCCGCGGCCGAGATCCGCGTGGCGGCGAGCCCCGTGGCGATCGGTTCGAACAGCCGGCGCACCTCGGTGAGCTCCAGCAGGGTGTCGCCACGCAGCAACTCCACCGCCGAACCGATGCTGCTCAGCAGCAACTCGGGTTCCAGACTGGTCACATAGGTCCCGTCGCCCCGGCGGATCTCCAACACCCGTGCGACGACCAGCGCTTTCACCGCTTCCCGCATGAGGTTGCGGGACAGGCCCAGCTCGGCTGCCAGCTGCTGCTCCGGCGGCAGTTTGGCGCCCGGGCGCAGCTCGCCTGAGTGGATGAGGTCCCTGATGCGGTCGATCGCCTTGTCGGTCAAAGACATCCGTCTGCTCCCTGCTCGTCGCTCAAGCGGCGGCAGCGTAGCAATACATCCCATCGCTGCGGAATAGATGGGATGACCCGGACTCGTGCCCGGGTGTGAGCCTGTCGCACATCTGCAGGTCAGAGGCATCTCGGAATCCTTTGCCTGCCGGGGGTATGGACAGCGATGCGAGTCGACCCTATAAATCCATCCAATGTCCGAGGCTGGTCGTAACGAAGAGAACATCTCGTTGAGACATGAGGACGGGTGGTTGCCATGATGCGGGGAGTGCGACGGAGCCTCCGAGCCGGAGGCGCCGGAAGCGATGACTGAGCTGATCACCGCGGTCGAGGCGGTCGACGTACGGTTCCCCACCTCGCGGGACCTCGACGGTTCCGACGCCATGAATCCCGAGCCCGACTACTCGGCCGCCTATGTGACGGTCCGTACGAGTGCCGGGGACGAGGGATACGGACTCGCCTTCACCGTGGGCCGCGGCAACGACGTCGAGGTCGCCGCCGTACGGGCCCTGGCGCCACTGGTCGTCGGACTGCCGGTGGAAGAGGTGCTGGCCGATCTCGGCGGCTTCTCACGGCGGCTGACCGGCGACAGCCAACTGCGCTGGCTGGGGCCGGAGAAGGGGGCCATCCACATGGCCACCGCGGCCATCGTCAACGCCGTCTGGGACCTGTACGGGCGCCGTACCGGAAAGCCGGTCTGGCGACTGCTGGCCGAGTTCTCCCCGGAGCAGTTGGTCGACCTCGTCGACTTCCGCTACCTCCAGGACGCCCTCACCCGTGACGAGGCGCTGGAGATCCTGCGGCGCGCCGAGCCCGGCCGCGCCCAGCGCACCGCGCACCTGCTGGAGCACGGCTACCCGGCGTACACCACGACCCCGGGCTGGTTGGGTTACGACGACGAGAAGCTGGTGCGACTGGCCAAGGAGGCGGTCGCCGAGGGCTTCGGCCAGATCAAGCTGAAGGTCGGCGCCGATCGCGAGGCGGACGAACGCCGCATGCGGCTGGCGCGCGAGGCGGTCGGCCCGGACGTCAGGATCGCCGTCGACGCCAACCAGGCGTGGGGCGTCCAGCAGGCGATCGACTGGATGGCGTCGCTCACGCCCTACGACCCGTACTGGATCGAGGAGCCCACTTCCCCGGACGACATCCTCGGCCATGCCGCCATCCGCAGGGCGCTGGCGCCGGTCAAGGTCGCCACCGGAGAACACACCCACAACCAGGTCATGTTCAAGCAGCTGCTCCAGGCGGGCGCGCTCGACGTGCTGCAGCTCGACGCCAGCCGCACCGCCGGGGTCACCGAGAACGTCGCCGTCCTGCTGCTGGCCGCCAAGTTCGACGTCCCGGTCTGCCCGCACGCCGGCGGGGTCGGGCTGTGCGAGATGGTGCAGCATCTGGCGATGTTCGACTACGTCGCCGTCAGCGGCACCACCGAGGACCGGGTCATCGAGTACGTCGACCATCTGCACGAGCACTTCACGGACCCGGTCCGCATCCGCGACGGCCGCTACCTGGCGCCGGTCTCGCCCGGCATCGGCGCCGAGCTGCACCCGCGGTCCCTGGAGGACCACCGCTATCCCGACGGCCCCGTGTGGGGTGGGGAGGCCGGCGGATGAGCCCCCCCGAGTTCGCGGGCCTGAAGGCGCTCGTGACCGGTGGCGTCTCCGGCATCGGGCCGGCCACCGCTCGGCTTCCGGCGGTGCGCGGGGCCAGGGTCGCCTGCCTCGACCTCATCCCGGACGATGTCCCCGAACCCCTCATCGGCATCCGCGCGGACGTCGCCGACGGCGCGAGCGTCCGGGCAGCCGTGGACGAGGTGGCGCGGTTGCTCGACGGCATCGACGTCCTGGTCGTCAACACCTGTTCCGTCGCCGCCACCGCCGGACTGCCCGACCGGGCACCGTACTCCGCGACGAAGAGTGCCGTGCTCGCCCTGCCCCGTGCGACCGCTGCCGACCTCGTGCACTCCGGCATCCGCGAGAACTGCGTCAACCCCGGCACCGCCGACGCACCGTGGATCGGGCGCCTTCTCGATCGCGCGGCCGCCCCCGAAGCCGAACGCGCTGCGCTCTGCGCACGCCAGCCCATGGGCCCCCTCGCCTCTGCGGACGAGGTCGCCGCCGCCGTCGTCCACCTCGCGAGCCCGTCGTCCGGCTCGACCACCGGCACGGCCCTCGCCGTCGACGGAGGCATGGAAGGCCCGCGGATCCGCCCGCGCGCCTGACCCTGGCCCCTTCCCTGGACTCCGGCAGGCCCCCACACCCGCCTCCGTACAGCCCGCCCTCGCGACCCACCGGCAAGGAGAACGAGCAATGAAGCTCAGATTCACCCGGCACGCATGCTTCGGCGGCCTCGCCGCCCTGACCGCCTTCGCCCTCACCGCCTGCGGCGACTCCGGACCCGCGTCGGGCACGGGCGGCGGTTCGACGGTGATTGGGGTCGACTACCCGCGCTCCGACACCGACTTCTGGAACTCGTACATCAAGTACACCCCCGAGTTCGCGAAGGAACTCGGGCTGGACCTGAAGACCACCAACTCGCAGAACGACGTCGCCAAGCTCACCGCCAATGCGCAGACCTTCATCAGTCAGGGCGTCAAGGGTGTCGCGATGGCGCCTCAGGACACCGCGGCCATCGCGCCGACCCTGGCGCAGATGGAGGCGAAGAAGATCCCGGTCGTCACGGTGGACACCCGACCGGACACCGGCAACGTCTACATGGTGGTCCGCGCCGACAACCGCGCCTACGGCGAGAAGGCCTGCCAGTTCCTCGGCACCAAGCTGGGGGGCAAGGGCAAGGTCGTCATGCTCCAGGGCGACCTCGCGTCGATCAACGGCCGAGACCGCACCGAGGCCTTCAACGCGTGCATGAAGAAGAACTACCCCGCCATCAAGGTCCTCGGTGAAGCCACCAACTGGGACGGGGCGGTCGCGGCGCAGAAGCTCCAGACCGACCTGACCGCGCACCCCGACATCAAGGGTGTCTACATGCAGTCCAGCTTCGCGCTCGCCGGCACCCTCCAGGTGCTCAAGCAGAAGAGCCTGCTGGTCGGCCCCGAGGACAAGAAGCACGTCTTCATCGTCTCCAACGACGGAATCCCCGAGGAGCTCAAAAACATCGCCGAGGGGAAGATCGACGCCACCGTCTCCCAGCCCGCCGACCTCTACGCCAAGTACGCCCTCTACTACCTCAAGGCGGCGATCGAGGGCAAGACGTTCCGGCCCGGCGAGACCGACCACGACAGCACGATCATCCAGGTCCGCGACGGCCTGCTGGAGGACCAGCTCTCCGCCCCGCTCGTGACCGTGGACGGCGGCACTTACGGCGGGGTTCCCAGTCTCAAGAGCGACGACCCGTCCCTGTGGGGCAACAACCTCGGCTGACCGGAAGGACGGTACACACCATGGTCACGGCTCTTCCCGTCGTCCAGGCGGCAGGGCTGACGAAGCGGTTCGGGCCCACGGTCGCGCTGCACGACGCCAGGATCACGATCATGCCCGGCGAGACGCACGCGCTCGTGGGCCGCAACGGGGCGGGCAAGTCCACCCTCGTCTCCGTCCTCACCGGCCTTCAGGCACCGGACGAGGGGACGGTGGCCTTCGACGGGGTGCCGGCCCCCCGGCTCGCCGACCGGGATGCCTGGCGCAAGCGGGTGGCATGCGTCTACCAGAAGTCCACCGTCATCCCCCAGCTGACGGTCGCGGAGAACCTCTTCCTGAACCGGCACGGCCGGGGACGGGGTGGCCTGATCAGCTGGCGCACGGTCCGTGACAGGGCACGCGAGGTCCTGCAGACCTGGTCGGTCGACGTGGACGTGCGCACCTCTGCCGGCGAACTCAGCATAGAACAGCGGCAGTTCGTGGAGATCGCCCGGGCGCTGTCGTTCGGCGCACGCTTCATCATCCTCGACGAGCCCACCGCGCAACTCGACGGATCCGCCATCAACCGGCTGTTCGCGCGGATCCGGGACCTCCAGCGCCAAGGCATCACCTTCCTGTTCATCAGCCACCACTTGCAGGAGGTCTACGAAATCTGCGACACGGTGACGGTGCTGCGCGACGCCCGGCACATCCTGACCGCCCCCGTGGCCGAACTGCCCCGTGCCGAGCTCGTGGCCGCCATGACGGGTGAGAGCGCGGACAGGGGTGCTGCAATGCGCCGTCAGCCCGTGGACTCCGGGTCGCCGACCGTGCTCGCGGTGGAAGGCGCGGCTGTTCAGGGAACGTACCGTGACGTGTCCTTCCGGATCCGGGGCGGGGAGATCGTCGGTCTCGCAGGTGCGGCCGGCAGCGGCCGTACGGAGGTGGCGGAGACGGTCGTCGGACTCCGGGCCGCCGAGACGGGAACGGTCAGGATCGCGGGGATCCGGCCACGGCCGGGCAGCGTCCCCGCCGCGCTGGCGGCGGGTGTGGGGTTCGTCCCGCAGGACCGTCACCACCAGGGGCTCGTACCGGAGATGTCCATCGCCGACAACGGGACCCTGACCATCCCCGAACGGCTCGGCTCGCGGGGTCTCATCGACAACCGGCGCCGTGACGCCTACGCCCGCTCCATGATCGAAAAGCTGGCGATCAAGACACCGGGGCCGCAGCTGCCCGTCTCCGGGCTCTCGGGAGGCAACCAGCAGAAGGTCGTCATGGCCCGGGCCCTGGCCAACGATCCCAAAGTGCTGGTGCTGATCAATCCGACCGCCGGCGTGGACGTGCGGTCCAAGGAGTTCCTCCTCGGCAAGGTCGAGGAGATCGCCGAGTCCGGTACCGGGGTGCTCATCGCCTCCGACGAACTCGACGACCTGCGCACATGCGACCGGGTCCTGGTGATGTTCCAGGGCCGTGTCGTGGCCGAGAGGGCCGGTGGCTGGCACGACCACGAGCTCGTGGCCGCGATGGAAGGAGTGGACCTCGATGTCTGAGAGCGCGACCGCGGCTGCTGCGAAGAGCCCGGACGGCGGGCAGCCCGACGCCTCGAGCGCGCAGCCGGCCGCAGCGACAAGGAGCGGTCACCGGATCGCTCTCGCACGACTGCGCGACCTGGCGCTCGTTCCCGCGATCATCGTGATGGCGATCGTCGGCCAGCTCGTCAACCCGGTGTTCCTCCAGGCTGACAACCTGATCAACGTCCTGCAGACCATGTCCGAGATCGCGCTGCTGGTCCTCGCCCAGACCCTGGTGCTGATCGTCAAGAAGATGGACCTCTCCCTGGAGTCCACCGTGGGGATCGCACCCGGGGTCGCGGCCTGGCTCACCGTCCCGGCGGGCGCGACGCACGGAATCGGCGTGCTGCCCGGCGGGTGGTCCGTGCCGGTCACCTTGGCGGTGGGTCTGCTGATCGGTGTGGTCAACGCCTTGTTCATCATCCGGTTCGGTCTCAACGGCTTCATCGTGACGCTCGGCATGCTGATCGTGCTGCGCGGTGTCCTGACCGGCATCTCCGGTGGCCAGACGTTCTTCCAGCTGCCGCCGTCGATGCTCTACCTCGGCACCGCCCAGTGGGCGGGCATGCCCGCCTCGGTGTGGATCTGCCTGCTCCTGTTCGCCACCGGCATCGTGGTGCTCGGCTTCACCAGCTTCGGCCGCTCCCTGTACGCGATCGGCGGCAACGTCGACGCGGCGAAAGCGGCGGGCATCCGTACCGACCGTGTGCTGTGGACCGTCATCGTCACCGCGAGCGTGCTGGCGGCGCTGAGCGGCCTGCTGCTCTCGGGGCGCCTCGCCTCGGTGGCCTCCGCCCAGGGCAACGGCTACATCTTCACCGTCTTCGCGGCGGCGGTCATCGGCGGCATCAGCCTCAACGGCGGCAAGGGCACCATGTTCGGAGCCTTCACGGGCATCCTGCTCCTGTTCATGATCCAGAACGTCCTCACCCTCGGTGGCGTCCCCGCGCAGTGGATCGGCGCCCTCAACGGCACGATCATCCTCATCGCCCTGGCGCTGTCCCGCATCACAGGCGGCAGGGCCCAGGAATAGGAACCCTCCGACCGGGCCGGGCGACAGCCACCCGCGCGTGCGGACCGCGCCCGCGATTCCGGGGTGCACTCCTCGGGACCGGCCCGGACACCTGCGACCGAAAGGCATGGCAACCTCGTGGAACGAAGAGACTTTCTCGTCGCCTCCGCGGCCGCTACGGCCGCGCTGACCGCCGGACTGCCGGCAGCCGAGGCGGCCGCGGCGCCGCATCCCGCTCCGGGACCGGAGCCGCACCCCGCCCCCAAGCCGTCTCCCCTTTCCCTGTGGTACGACAAGCCCGCCGCACAATGGCTGGAGGCCCTGCCGCTCGGCAACGGCCGCCTCGGCGCGATGGTGTTCGGTGGCGTGAACACCGAGCAACTCCAGCTCAACGAGGACACGCTGTGGGCGGGAGGCCCCTACGAGCCCGCCAACCCCCAGGGCCTGGCCAACCTCGCGGAGATCCGGCGCAGGGTCTTCGCCGGGGAATGGAACTCCGCCCAGAACCTGATCAACTCGTCCTTCATGGGCATACCGGTCGGCGAGCTGATGTACCAGACCGTCGGAAACCTGCGCCTCACCCTCGCGGGCACCGGCGACGTCACCGGCTACCGACGGGAACTGGACCTCGACAGGGGCGTCGCGACCGTGACGTACAGCCGTGGCGGGGTCCCGTACCGGCGCGAGGTCTTCGCCAGCCACAGTGATCAGGTGATCGTGGTCCGGCTGACCGCCGGCGGCCGTGGCGGACTGTCCTTCAGCGCGGCTTTCGACACACCCCAGCAGGCCGCGACGGACTCCCCCGACCCGCTGACGGCCGCACTGGAAGGTGTCGGGCAGACCCGCGAGGGAGTCACCGGACAGGTCCGCTTCCGCGCCCTGGTCCGGGCCCACGCCGACGGCGGCACCGTGCGCAGCGAGAACGGCACGCTCACGGTGACCGGGGCCGATTCGGCGACCCTGCTGGTGTCCGTGGGCACCAGTTACCTCGGCTACACGGATGCCTCGGGCGACCACCGGGCCCGCGCCGAGGACCCGTTGAACGCCGCTGCCGCCGTCCCGTACCCGGAGCTGCGCGCACGGCACGAACGGGACCACCGGGCGCTCTTCCGCCGCGTCACGCTCGACCTCGGCACCACCGATGCGGCCGGCGCGCCGACCGACCAGCGGGTGGCCGCCTTCGCCGGGGCGGAGGACCCGCAGCTGATCGCGCTGCACTACCAGTACGGCCGCTACCTGCTCATCGCCTCCTCCCGCCCAGGCACCCAGCCCGCCAACCTGCAGGGCATCTGGAACGACCAGCTCTCGCCGCCCTGGGATTCCAAGTACACGATCAACATCAATACGGAGATGAACTACTGGCCCGCCCCCACCGCCAACCTCCTGGAGTGCTGGGAGCCGATCTTCGCGCTCCTCGACGACCTGTCCGAGGCCGGGCGGAAGACGGCGCGGGTGCAGTACGGCGCGGACGGCTGGGTGGCGCACCACAACACGGACGCCTGGCGCGGGACCGCGCCCGTCGACGGCGCCTTCTGGGGGATGTGGCCCACCGGCGGCGCCTGGCTGGCGACCTCCGTCTGGGAGCACTACCGCTTCACCGGCGACCGCGAGGCCTTGCGCCGCCGCCTGCCCGTGGTCGAGGGAGCGGTCCGCTTCTTCCTCGACTCACTCGTTCGCGACCCCGGTACGGGACACCTCGTCACCTGCCCGTCCGTGTCACCGGAGAACGCCCACCACAACGGTGTGTCGGCGTGCGCCGGGCCGACCATGGACAACCAGATCCTGCGCGACCTCTTCGACGGCTACCTCGCGGCTTGTGACACCCTCGACGCCCCGAGCCCCTACGCGGAGCGGGTGCGTGCGGCCCGGGACCAGTTGCCTCCCATGAAGATCGGGGTGTTGGGGCAGTTGCAGGAGTGGCAGGAGGACTGGGACGCCGGCGCCCCGGAGCGGCAGCACCGCCATGTCTCCCACCTGTACGGCCTGCACCCCAGCAACCAGATCACCAAGCGCGGTACGCCGGACCTCTTCCAGGCCGCCCTGAAGACACTGGAGATGCGCGGCGACGCCGGCACGGGCTGGTCCCTCGCCTGGAAGATCAACTTCTGGGCGCGGGCGGAGGACGGCGCCCGCTCCTACAAGTTGCTCAGCGACCTCCTCACGCCCGACCGCACCGCGCCGAACCTGTTCGACCTCCACCCGCCGTTCCAGATAGACGGCAACTTCGGTGCCACGGCGGGCGTGACCGAATGGCTGCTCCAGTCGCACACCGACGAGGTCCATCTGCTGCCCGCGCTGCCTCCCCAGCTTCCGGACGGACGCGTCACAGGCCTGCTCGCCCGTGGAGGCCTCACCGTCGATCTCGTCTGGCGTGACGGCGCGCTGTCCCACGCCCGCCTTGCGGCGCGGCACGACGGCACCGTCCGGCTGCGTACCTCCGTTCCGGTAACCGTGCGCTCCACCGGCCACCCCCCGCGGCACCATGTGGAACATCCGGAGAGCACCGTCGCCGTGTTCGAGGTCAAGGGAGGCCACGACTATGTGATCAAGCCTCGCTGAGCATTCCCGTTCTCGTCCGCTCATGAGCACGTGGGCGGCGTAAACGTCGGCGCGGAAAGGGAGGTGCCAGGTGCGGGGGTTGACCGCCAGGCCCTCGCCGGGGCCGTGCCTGGCAAGGGCCGACCCGATCACGCAGGCGCCCGCGTATCCCACACCGACACCCCCGCGGCTACGTCGCGTCGAACGTACCTGTGGCAGGGGGACAGCGAAGCAGGCGCCTGGCTCGCGCCTGCTTCGCTGTCGTCGCCGCGCGGGCCGGTCACCGTGGTGACCGGGTGCCGGTCGCGGCCCTGTCGTGGTGGTGTGGTCAGTGTTCGGCACGGTTCAGGCCGGCGGCTTCGCGTACGGCGTGGGCGATGGCGGGGGCGTCCTTCTTGAGGATGGCACCGTGGTTGCTGGCGACCTTCGCACTGATGCGGATGTTGGGGTTGCGGGTGATGACGGCCTCGAGGCTGGTGCGTATGCGTTCCTGCTCGTCCCCGCGGCTTCCCAGGGAGGTTCCGGAGGCGACGACGTAGCGGACGGGGACGGTGATGGCGTCCAGGACGGGGCCGAGTTCGCGTTCGCGGGAGAGCCGGCCGAGTTCGATGTTGCTGTCGGCCATCTGGTGGGCGGTCATGCGGGGGGTCAGACCGGTGGGGCGCAGTAGCGGGGTGATCCAGCTCATGCGGCGGAACAAGGTGCGGATGCGTTGTTCCATGGCCTCATCCAGCCAGTCGTGGGGGAAGGCGCCGTCGACGAGGACTGCGCCCAGGCTGCGGTCGGGGTTGCGGTGGGCCCAGTGGGCGGCGACGACTGCTCCGTAGGACCAGCCCACCAGCAGTGCCTGGTCCACGTTCCTGGCGGCGAGGACGGCATCCACGTCACGGACGGCGGCTTCGAAGGAGTAGTCCGCCGAGCGCTTCGATCTTCTGCCGCGGGCGCGTTCGTCGTAGGTGATGTGCCGCCACCCGGAGCCCAGTTCGGTGATGACCCGGCGCCAGTAGCCCTGGGTGGCGAACTGGCCGTTGAGGTAGACGACGGGGGTGCCGGGGCCGCCGGTGTCGGTGACGGCCAGGGCGCTGTCGTCGACGGGCACCATGCCGCTCCACGCGGAGCCGGCCGGGGGAGTGCTGTTCTTGGTCATGTCTCTTCCGCCTTGGTGGTGTGAGGGCGTGGTGTGAGGACGTGGGGTGTGGCCAATTGGGGGCCCGCGACGTGGGTCGCAGGGCCCCGAGGGGGGCGGGTTGGTGGCCCGCCGTGCGGGACTTCTTGGTCGGCGCCTGCCCCCCGGGTGGTGCTGCGCCGCTTACAGGCTGCGGGCGGTGATGTTGCCGTGGGGGGTGGTGGCCTGGATGTCGAGGTCGGGGGTTCCGTTGTTCTTCAGGGCGTTGCTGATGCGGCCGTGGCCGGTGCCGGCGTCCAGGGTGGCCGAGACTCCGGCGGCGGCTGCGATGGTGATGTCGCCGGACTGGGTGCGCAGCTCGACGGTGCCGCGCAGGGCCGAGGTGATGCGGATGTCGCCGCGCTGGGTGCTGATCTTGGCGGAGCCGGTGAGCCGGCCGATCTCGACGTCGCCGTCGGTGGCGGTGAGGCGGACGCCGGCGGCCTCGTCGATCTTGATCTGGCGGTAGGCGCCGTCGAAGTCGATGTCGCCGAGGCGTCCGACGCCGCGCAGTTCGGCGCTTGCGGCCTTGGCCTGGATGCGGGAGCCGGCGGGCAACTGGACGGTGACCTCCAGGGACCCGGAGGGCCCGAAGAGCCGATTGCCGGTCTGGGTGCTGCGGATCTGCAGGACGCCGTCCGCGTAGGTGACGGTGGTCTGCTCGGCGGCCTGGACGTCGCTGTTCTTGGCGGGGTTGGCGGGCAGGACCTCGACGGTGGTGTCGGTGCGGTCGGCGGCGATGAACTGGATGCGTCCGGCGGGGACGTCCAGGACGGCGGAGATGGGGGCGGGGGTGTCGAAGGTGCGCATCGTGGTCTCCCGTGTTCGCTCGTGGTTTCTGACACCGGAAACGCTACGTTGCTTTCTAAGTTGTGGCAACAGGTTCGTTGCACAACAGCCCTGTTAATGCAGGTAGATGCCACGAAACTGTTGCAACGGCTCTGTTGAGAACGCAACGCCCATCGCTGCGATCATTGCAATGGCTGTGGGGTGAACGCTATAGTGTCGGGCGTCAGGGACCATCACGCAGGATCACCGAGGGAGACCGCGATGCCGGGCGGCAGGCTCACCCAGACCGAACGTCAGCAGATCGCGCTGGGACTGGCCGACAGCCTCCCCTACGCCGAGATCGCCCGGCGTCTGGACCGCCCGACGTCGACGGTCACGCGGGAGGTGATGCGCAACGGCGGCCCCACCGCCTACCGCGCCGATCTGGCCCACCGGGCGACCGAACGCCGCGCCCACCGGCGCAGGCCCGCCTCGGCGCGGGAGGCGCAGCCGGGTCTTCAGCCGCACGGGCGGGATGCGGAGGCGGTGGCGGAGTACGAGGAGACGTTCACCACCGTGCTGATGGGTTCAGGGCTGAGCAAGATGTCGGCCCGAGTGCTGACGTGTCTGTTCACCACCGATGCGGGCAGCCTGACCGCGTCGGAACTCGCCCAGCGCCTCCAGGTCAGCCCGGCGTCCATCTCCAAGGCGATCGCGTTCCTGGAGAGCCAGAGCCTGGTGCGCCGCGAGCGCGACGAGCGCCGCCGGGACCGCTATGTCGTCGATGACGAGCTGTTCTACCAGGCGACGATCGCCAGCGCCCGGGCCAACGACCAACTGGTGGCGACCGCTCGTCAGGGTGTTGCCGTTCTCGGCGCTGACACGCCTGCCGCCGCCCGGCTGGAGAACATCGCCCGTTTCCTGGACTTCATCAGCGAAAGCATCACCCGCGCTGCCGAGCAGGCCCGCGAAGTCCTCCACACCAGGCCCGGCACCAGCCCCGACGCGACCGCCCCCCCGCGTCCGGACCACGGATAGACAGCCCTCTCGACGGCGGGGACTGCTGCGGCGGGCGAGCCGGTGGCAGGCGTGCGTGCAGAGCCGGCCCGGCTCTCTGGAAACTGCTCGGGCACGCACGGATGAATGTGCCCAGTCACCAGTACGACAGGCTCGTTCAGGCAGCGTCGAAGCCGCTGCATGCGAGTGCCTGCAGATAGGGGTTCCGTCGTGTCACGGGTTGCTTCGAGAAAATCAGAGCGAGAGCGTCCTTCAGTGACTGCTCCACCAGGCTGTCGAACTCACCCGCGGGGCAGCGCCCCTCTGCTGGGCGGAAGCGCCAGCCCTCCCGGGTGGCGTATCGGGTGCGCAACCCCATGAGTTCCTTGCCCCGTGTGAAGCGCCATTCGCCCTGTCGATCGGACAGTTCGAAACTGCGAGCCCGTCCTCGCGGAGCGTGACCCTCGCGGCGTGAAGCATGAGGACAAAATCCAGAACGCAGACGGAGGCCGCGGCGTCGGAGAAGTCGCCATTGCCGATCCTGAGGCTGACGTCGACCTTGAAGTTGTCCCGGATGAAGGCAGACGGGGTGAGCTCCTCAACCACCGTGGGCTCGCGGAAGGCATCGAGCGGGACCCACTCTGGCCCCCATGACGTGTCTCCAGGGCTGGGAACCAAACCGAGTGAAGGCGTTGCGGGTGTGCTCACCGCTCCAGGATGCCGGACGGGGTGGCGGGATCGGCAGGGTCCCCGCTTCGAGCCAGCCCCTCCGGGGGCTTGTCACGTTTCCCGTGCATCGCCGGTCTGTGCTCGAGAAGACGTGCGTGGCTTCTGCTTGCCTGGTAGGGCGACTGCGCCGCCCGTGGGCGGGTCCGCCTCCGCGACCGTAGGGGATGTGGAGAGGTGCGAGGCGGTGTCACCAGCGCAGGACTCGACCTCGACCACGGGCAGCCTCTGCCGCGGGGCGATGCATGCAAGACGAACGAGAGAACCGAGGTCGGCATTATGGCAAGTGAGAGTGTTGCGCATCCGAGCCTGATTGTCCCGGTGGGGCATGTCGAGCCGGTGCCGCGCAGGGTCCGGGGCGTGGTGGGAAGCCGCGTGGTGTTCGATACGCGTCGTGCGCTGTACGTGTGGGAGTGGCGGGCCTAC
Organism: Streptomyces sp. PA03-1a; assembly: GCF_033792805.1. Classification (NCBI taxonomy): domain Bacteria; kingdom Bacillati; phylum Actinomycetota; class Actinomycetes; order Kitasatosporales; family Streptomycetaceae; genus Streptomyces; species Streptomyces sp. PA03-1a. Next base: position 770 of record NZ_JARAVO010000181.1, on the reverse strand, counting down.
CCGCAGTTCAGTATCCCGGTGGAGGACCTGGTCGACGGCGTGCTCGTCGATGAGCATCACACGGAGCATCACGGTGCCGGTCCCGCACGCCGGCACGCGCTGCGGGTGGGTTCGCAGGTCCGCGAGGGTGCGGCGTGGGTGTGGGACGAGGGTGCCCCTGGGCCGTTGCGCGGCCAGGTGCGGTTCGAGTGGGAGGCGCTGGACTCCTGGTTCGAGGAGGACGAACCGGTCTTCGTCCACCCGCGGAGTCCGTATTCGCGGGTGGACGCTCTGCGTTCGTCCAGCAGTGTGCGGGTCGAGCTGGACGGGGTGGTGCTGGCCGAGGCGCCCAATTGCGTGAAGTTGTTCGAGACCGGCCTGCCGACCCGCTACTACGTGGAGCGCATGTACGTCGACTGGGCCCGGCTGAAGGCCTCGGAAACGGTATCGCGATGCCCCTACAAGGGGACCACGAGCGCCTACTGGTCCTTCGACAGCGACAGTGACCCGCAGCAGGACATCGCCTGGGCGTACGACTTCCCGACCATTCAGGCCAATCGCATCGCGGGCCTGGTCGCGTTCTACAACGAGCACGTCGACCTGTACGTCGACGGCGTCCTGCTGCCCAGGCCCGCCGCCACCTCCTGAACCCTGGGGCGGCCCGGTCGTCCGGGCCGCCCCACACGGCACGTGCCCCGTTCCCAGCGCGGGCCGGGAGGGCAGGCCCTGGTCCCATCTGAAACCGGGATGGGCGCGGCGCCTGGTGTGTTGGGTGCGGTGGGGCCCCCTCC
>NZ_JARAVO010000180.1:0-20607 GCF_033792805.1 Streptomyces sp. PA03-1a | reverse complement strand
CATTGTGAGTGTTGTGGTTTTTGTTTTTTTTGATAAAGCAAGAGACGGCATAGGATGTGTAAGGTGGTCTTGTGGGCTCGGAATTGTGTATAAGGGACAGCGTTACGCCCGGTTTTCCCGGCCCCCGCCGCCCTCCGACGCGGCGCTGGCCGCGCAACCCGGGCGTCACGACCTCACACGGGAGCAGTTCTACTTCGTACTGCCGGACCGTTTCGCCAACGGCGACGCGTCCAACGACAGGGGCGGTCTGACCGGCACCCGGCTCAGCACCGGCTACGACCCCACCGACAAGGGCTTCTACCAGGGCGGCGACCTCAAGGGGCTCACCCAGCGGCTCGACTACATCAAGGGCCTCGGCACCACCGCGATATGGATGGCGCCGATCTTCAAGAACCGGCCCGTGCAGGGGACCGGTGAGAACGCGTCGGCCGGCTACCACGGCTACTGGATCACCGACTTCACCCAGGTCGACCCGCACTTCGGCAGCAACGCCGACCTCAAGGCGCTGATATCCAAGGCCCACGCCAAGGGCATGAAGGTCTTCTTCGACGTCATCACCAACCACACCGCCGACGTCGTCGACTACGACGAGAAGTCCTACGGCTACCTCTCCAAGGGCGCGTTCCCCTACCTGACGAAGGACGGCGTGCCGTTCGACGACGCCGACTACGCGAAGGGCGGCAAGGGCTTCCCCGCCGTCGACCGCGACTCCTTCCCCCGCACCCCCGTCGTCACCGCGAACAGCAAGGTCCCGGCCTGGCTGAACGACCCGACGATGTACCACAACCGGGGCGACTCCACCTTCGCCGGCGAGAGCTCCGACCAGGGCGACTTCTCCGGTCTGGACGACCTGTGGACCGAGCGTCCCGAGGTCGTGAGGGGCATGGAGGAGATCTACGAGAAGTGGGTCCGCGACTTCGCCGTCGACGGCTTCCGCATCGACACCGTCAAGCACGTCGACCTGCCGTTCTGGACCCAGTGGGCCACGGCGCTGGACGCCTACGCGGCCGAGCACGGCCGCAAGGACTTCTTCATGTTCGGCGAGGTCTACTCCGCCGACACCGCCGTCACCTCCCCGTACGTCACGCAGGGCCGCCTCGACTCGACGCTCGACTTCCCCTTCCAGGACGCCGCCCGTCAGTACGCCTCCCAGGGCGGCTCCGCGGCGAAGCTGGCCGGGGTCTTCGGTGACGACCACCGGTACACGACGGACAAGGCCAACGCGTACGAGCAGGTCACCTTCCTCGGCAACCACGACATGGGCCGCATCGGCACGTTCCTGAAGCAGGACAACCCGAAGGCCGACGACGCCGAACTCGTGCGGCGGGACCGGCTCGCCAACGAGCTGATGTTCCTTTCGCGCGGCAACCCGGTCGTCTACTACGGCGACGAGCAGGGCTTCACCGGCGCCGGCGGCGACAAGGACGCCCGCCAGACGATGTTCGCGTCCAAGGTCGCCGACTACCTCGACGACGACCAGCTGGGCACCGACCGCACCCACGCGAGCGACGCCTACGACACCGGCGCACCCCTCTACCAGGCGATCGCGAAGCTGGCCGCGCTCCGCAAGGCCCACCCGGCGCTCGCCGACGGCGTCCAGACCGAGCGCCACGTCGCCGACGGCGCCGGGATCTACGCCTTCTCCCGCACCGACGCGAAGACCCGCACCGAGTACGTCGTCGCCGTCAACAACGCGACCGAGGCGCGGACCGCCGACGTCCCCACGGGCTCCGCGAACACCGCCTTCACCGCCCTCTACGGCACCGGGGGCTCCGTCACCAGCGGCGCCGACCGGAAGATCGGCGTGACCGTCCCGGCGCTGTCCACCGTGGTCTACAAGGCGGGCAGGCCGCTCGGCGCCCCCGCCGACCGGCCGTCCCTCACCCTGAAGGCCCCCGCCGCGGGTGCCACCGGCACCGTCGAGCTCTCCGCCGACGTCGACGGCGGGCAGCTCAACCGCGTGGTCTTCGCCGCGCAGACCGGCAACGGCCCGTGGAAGGTCCTCGGCTCCGCGGACCACGCGCCGTACAAGGTCACCCAGACGGTCGGTGACGAGGTGACGCCCGGCACCGCGCTGCGGTACAAGGCCGTCGTGATCGATTCCGCCGGCCGGACCGCCGCCGCTACCGCCGAGACCACCAGCGGCACCCCGGTTCCGCCGCAGCCCCCGGTGGCGAGCAGCCGCGACTACGCGATCGTCCACTACAAGCGGGCCGACAACAATTACACCGACTGGCGCCTGTACGCCTGGGGGGACATCGCCGACGGCGAGGGCACCACCTGGCCCGCCGGGCACGACTTCATCGGCCGCGACGCCTATGGCGCCTTCGCCTATGTGAAGCTCAAGCCGGGCGCGTCCAGCGTCGGTTACCTCGTCATCGACAAGGACGGCAACAAGGACGTCGGCGCCGACCGGTTCATCGACGTCACCAAGAACGGCGAGATCTGGGTCGAGCAGGGCAAGGAAGCCGTCGCCACCCAGGCCCCGTCCGGCACCGAGCCGGGGCAGGACAGGACGAAGGCCGTCCTCCACTACCACCGGGCGGACGGGGACTACGCGGGCTGGGGCCTGCACACCTGGACCGGCGCCGCGAACCCGACCGACTGGACCGCCCCGTTGCAGCCGGTGCGGACCGACGCCTACGGCGCCGTCTTCGAGGTGCCGCTCGCCGCGGGCGCCACGTCGCTCAGCTACATCCTGCACAAGGGCGACACCAAGGACCTGCCCGCCGACCAGTCGCTCGACCTCGCCACCTACGGACACGAGGTGTGGCTCCTGAACGGAACCGAGAAGTACCTCCTGCCCTCCACGTCCGGCTCCTCCGCCGACCTCGACCTGTCCTCGGCCAAGGCCCAGTGGATCGACGCCGACACCGTCGCGTGGAAGACCGGCGACACCGCCGCCAGTCACCAGCTCGTCTACGCCCCGGACGGCGGCCTGGCGATCAAGGACGGCGCTCTGACCGGCGAGGGCCACTGGCTGCGCCTGCAGCGCGTCGCGGGCGGCCTGACCGACGCCCAGAAGGCCCGCTTCCCGCACCTGAAGGACTACGCGGCCTTCACCATCGACCCGCGCGACCGCGACCGGGTCCGCACCGCCCTCACCGGGCAGATCATCGCAACCCAGCACCTCGCCAACGGCGCCTTGCTGTCCGCCACCGGCGTCCAGATCCAGGGCGTCCTGGACGACCTGTACGCCGCGAAGGCGACCAAGGCCGCGCTCGGCCCGGTCTTCTCCCACGGCAGGCCCACCCTCTCCGTATGGGCCCCGACCGCCCAGTCCGTCGCCCTGGACCTGGACGGGCGCACCGTCCCGATGCGGCGCGACGGCTCCACCGGCGTGTGGAGCGTGACCGGTGAGCGGAGCTGGACCGGCAAGCCGTACCGCTACGCCGTGAAGGTCTGGGCGCCCAGCGTCCAGAAGGTCGTCACCAACACCGTGACCGACCCCTACTCGGTCGCCCTGACCGCCGACTCGAAGCAGAGCCTGGTCGTCGACCTCGACGACAAGGCGCTCGCTCCGGGCGGCTGGTCGCACCTGGCCAAGCCCAAGGCCGTGGGCCTGAACAACGCGCAGATCCAGGAACTGCACATCCGGGACTTCTCCGTCGCGGACGCCACCGTCCCCGCGAAGGACAAGGGCAAGTACACCGCCTTCACCGACACGGGCTCCGCGGGGATGACGCACCTGAAGGCGCTGGCGAAGTCCGGGGTCTCCTACGTCCACCTGCTGCCGGCCTTCGACTTCGCCACCGTCGCGGAGAAGAGCGCCGACCAGGCCACCGTCGACTGCGACCTGGGCGCCTACCCGGCCGACTCCGACAAGCAGCAGGAGTGCGTGGCCGCGGTCGCCGCGAAGGACGCCTACAACTGGGGCTACGACCCCTTCCACTACACCGTCCCCGAGGGCTCCTACGCCACCGACCCGGACGGCACGGAGCGCACCGTCGAGTTCCGGAAGATGGTGCAGGGGCTCAACCAGGCGGGCCTGCGGGTCGTCATGGACGTGGTCTACAACCACACCGCCGCGAGCGGCCAGGACGACAAGTCCGTCCTCGACCGGATCGTCCCCGGCTACTACCAGCGCCTGCTGGACGACGGCACCGTCGCCAACTCCACCTGCTGCTCGAACACCGCGACCGAGAACGCGATGATGGGCAAGCTGGTCGTCGACTCGATCGTCACCTGGGCCAAGGAGTACAAGGTCGACGGCTTCCGCTTCGACCTGATGGGCCACCACCCCAAGGCGAACATCCTCGCCGTCCGCAAGGCGCTGGACGCGCTGACCCCCGCGAAGGACGGCGTCGACGGCAAGAAGATCATCCTCTACGGCGAGGGCTGGAACTTCGGCGAGGTCGCCGACGACGCCCGCTTCGTGCAGGCCACCCAGAAGAACATGGCCGGCACCGGAGTCGCCACCTTCTCCGACCGGGCCCGCGACGCGGTCCGCGGCGGCGGCCCCTTCGACTCCGACCCCGGCGTCCAGGGCTTCGCCTCGGGTCTGTTCAACGAGCCCAACGGCTCCGCCGCCAACGGCAGCGAGGCCGAGCAGCGGGCCCGCCTGCTGCACTACCACGACCTCATCAAGGTCGGCCTCACCGGCAACCTGAAGTCCTTCTCCTTCACCGACAGCAGCGGCAAGGAGGTCAGCGGCGCCGAGGTCGACTACAACGGCTCACCCGCCGGATACGCGGACGCCCCCGGCGACGCCCTCGCCTACGCCGACGCCCACGACAACGAGGCCCTGTACGACGCGCTCGCCTTCAAGCTGCCCCAGGGCACCTCGCCCGCCGACCGGGCACGCATGCAGGTCGTCGCCGAGGCCGTCCCGGCCCTCTCCCAGGGGCCGGCGCTCTACCAGGCGGGCTCGGACCTGCTGCGCTCCAAGTCCCTGGACCGCAACTCGTACGACTCCGGCGACTGGTTCAACGCCATCCACTGGGACTGCTCCTCGGGCAACGGTTTCGGCCGCGGCCTGCCCCCCAAGGCCGACAACGAGTCCAAGTGGTCCTTCGCGAAGCCGCTGCTGACCGCGGACACGCTCCGGGTCGGCTGCGCGCAGACCACCGCGGCCTCGGCCGCGTACCAGGACCTGCTGCGGATCCGCTCCACCGAGCCGGCCTTCGGGCTGACCACGGCGGCGCAGGTCCAGGAGCAGCTGTCCTTCCCGCTCTCGGGCGAGCAGGAGACCCCCGGCGTCATCACCCTGCGGCTGGGCCGGCTGGTGGTGGTCTTCAACGCGACCCCGAAGGCCCAGGACCAGCGCGTCGGCGCCCTGTCGGGGAAGGGCTACGCCCTCCACCCGGTGCAGGCCGCGGGCTCCGACGCCGTGGTGAAGCGGGCCTCCTACGACGTCGCGTCCGGCACCTTCACCGTGCCGGGCCGCACCGTCGCGGTGTTCGTCCGGAAGTAGCGACACGTTCCGTGACCGCCCGGTCGGCGGCCCGCGGTCCGCGGGTCCCGGCCGGGCGGTGCTGCGTACGGGCGAAGTGGGTGGCCATCGGCGCCTCGACGGGCAGAACGCCAACGGCTTCCTCCCGGGCGGCCTCGTGTCGGTCATCAACCTCGCCGTGGGGCAGAAGATCGACCGCTTCGGCGGCGAGGGCGGACGGTTCCTCGCGCCCGCGGGCCCGCCGTACTCCCAGCGCTCCATCGCGCCGTCCAACCCCAACACCTTCGACCCGGGCTACCCCTTCAACTGCCACCTGTACAAGGTGGTCAGGCCGTTCGCGGTCTCCGCGGGAGTCGTGGCGCCCTTCTACGGGCAGCCGGGCAACGGGCTCCAGTACGTGCTGCCGCTGAACGACAGCGTGCTCAACCACATCAACAACGGCGGACTCATCCGGGCGGGCCGCTCCGCCGCGTTCCGTGCGCCTACAGCTTCTTCTCCAGCAGGGTCACCGCGTACGGGCTGCCCTTGCCGCTTCGCTTGTGGGGCTGCTCGCCGACGACGGTGTAGCCCGCGCCCTCGTAGTACGCCCGCAGCTGCGGGTTGGCCGCCACGCAGTCCAGCCGCGCGTACGGGCGGCCGGACTCGGTGATGCGGCGCTCCGCCCGGTCGAGCATGGCCCGGCCGGTACCGCGCGGGGCGGTCGTCCGGTCCACCATGAGGCGGTGGACGTAGCCCGCGTCCGGCGGGCGCACCCCCCAGGCGTGCTCGTCGTCCCACCACAGCTCCCAGGCGCCGACCACCCGGCCCTCGCGTTCGGTGAGCCAGACCTCGCCCGCCGCCATGCGCGTGCGGAAGTGGCCCTCGTCCATCTCGCCGGGCTTCCACTGGTCGATGCCGTGCTCCTGCATCCAGCGGGCCGCGTCGTCCCGGAGGCGGACGAGGAGGGCGGCGTCGTCGGGCAGTGCGAGGCGGAAGGAGAGGTCGTTCATGCCTCCATTGTCAGGGAACCGTTTCCGGGCCATCGCTCGGCCGGTCCCGCGAGGGCGAGACCCACCAGGCCCATGCCGACGTGCCCGAGCATGCCCAGCACGTACAGCCAGGCGAAGGCCGAGCCCCAGTCCATGGCGCCGGGGTGGGTGAGGACCGCCAGGAGCGAGAAGGCGCCGACCGCGGCGTAGCCGGCCGCCGTGCCGCCGGCGAACAGCAGCAGGAGCAGCGGCCTGGTCATCGCCTCCATGGAGGCCGCCTCCGAGGCCGCCGGCGACTGGTCCGCCGGCATCCGGGACGCCCTCGGCGCGCTGCTCGGCATCCTCGCCGGGGCGCCCGCCTTCGCGACCATGGCCGTGGTCGAGATCGACGCCGTGGGGGAGGCCGGGCGCGAGGAGCGCGATGTGCTGCTCGCCCGGTTCCGGCGCTTCTTCACCGCCGCGGACGGCGCCGCCGGTGCCGTCGGGGCTCCGCCGGAGGTCGCCGCCACCGAGCTGTGATGGCCGTACCCGCCGCCGCGATCGGCGCCACGCTCATGGTCCTCACCGCGCAGGGCGCGCTCGGCGTGCAGTTCGCGATCTCCGGGATGCCCTTCACCGTCACCGCCACCGAACTCAAGGGCGAGGGCTTCGCGCAGTTCGGCGGCCTCGACTCGATGGCCGAGGGCAGCCCGAACACCGGCGACACCGGCGGCCAGGTCCTGGTCGTCGTCTCCGCGATCAAGAAGGCGACGCTCACCGACCTCTGCCAGAGCGTCGACCTCGGTGGCACCAACCTCGTCATCACAGCGGGCGGCGGCGCGGAGAAGGTCACCGCCCGCGGGCTGACCACCGACTCCACCGAGCTGTCCGGCGACGCCGCCTTCGACGGCATCGAGATCGGCAACGACGCCAGCACCCTCGACAAGGCCGGCGTCCAGGGCCCGATCGGCGCCTTCAGCCAGCAGTCCGACACCGTGACCATCGACAACCTGCGGCAGACCAACTACGCCATGACGGCCGCGGTGTTCAAACTGCCCGGCCTGAAACTGAAGTTCAGCGGCGAGGGCTGCTGATGGCCGGCTTCCGCCGGTGGCGCGGCCGCCGCCCGTTCTGGGGAGGGGGCCTGCTGACCCTCGGCGGCGCCGAGATCCTGGTGACCGAGAAGGCCGCGCTGCCCGTCGTCCTGCACATCGGCGCGCAGGGACTGGCCGGCTACCTCCTGCCCGGGCTGATGGTGATCTGCGGGCTGCTGATCCTGCTCAACCCGGCCCAGCGGCTCTTCTACTCGGTCGTCGGTGTTCTGCTGGCCCTCGGCAGCTGGATCACCTCGAACCTCGGCGGCTTCTTCGTCGGCCTGCTGCTCGGCGTCGCCGGCAGCTGCCTCGCCTTCGGCTGGCACCCCGACGGGGGAGCACCGCGCCGCGCCCGCTCCCCGCGCGGCGCCCCGGCGGCCGCTCCTGGCGCGGAGCAGGCCACCGGGGCGGGGGAGGGCGGGCTCAGCGCAGCGTCGTGAGCGCCGCGCCCGAGTCGAGCACCGCCGACAGCTCGGCCCGGGCGCCCTGTTCGGCGCGCACCGCCATCGTCGGGCCCTTCGAGGCGCCGGTCACGCCGCCCGTGGCCTTGATCCGCGTCACGTCACGGCTGCCCGCCGCCAGCAGGTACCAGTGGCCGGCGGTGGACTTCCACAGCGCTCCGGCCAGCACCTGCGGCACCGCCCGGCCGCACGCCCCGCTGTCCCGGCCGCTCTGGCCCACCGGTGCGCCCGGGGTGCCCGGTTCGGAGACCGGGGGCAGGAACAGCGCCAGCGCCCGGCCGTCCGTGCCGCGCCAGGTGTCGGCGCGGGCGCAGACCCACGACGCCTGCCCGTTGCCCTCCGGCAGCCGCTGCGTCGCGTACCGCCAGATGTTGACCGACCGGGTGCCCAGGCCGCTCATGGAGGGAAGGTTGCAGGCCGTCCGGGCCACGTTCGCCAGCCCCGTGGGGCCGGTCGCCTCCAGCGGCGTGGCGTCCGCGGCGGGCTGGTACGTCAGGTGCGCCGGCACGAGGTCGCCGAGGTCGGTGAGGAGGAACGGCCGGTCCACGCCGAGGCCGCCGGCGGCCCGGAACTGCAGCGCGGGCCAGGTGTCCCCGCACACCCCGGGACGGCTGTCCGCGCCGGGCATCCGCACCGGCTCGGTCACCCCGTCCGCCGTGCGGTCCAGCTTCGCCGGGGCGCGCCCCGGGTCCCGCAGGTCGCGGGAGGCCGCCTCGGTGACCCAGGGGGCGGTCAGGAACCGGGTGTTGCCGTCCGTACGGCCCAGCACCACGGCCGCCGTGGTCACGCCCGCGCCGTCCACCCGGGCGAAGTCCAGGGCCGCCGAGCCCCCGCCGTCGCGCGGCTCGGCGTAGCGCACCAGGCGCAGGCCGTCGTACATCAGCACCACGGTGGCGCCGTCCACGTCCCCCGCGTACAGCAACTGCGGCTGCTGCGCGGGCAGTCCCTCGGCGGTGCCCTTGGTGGCCGACACGGCGACGTTGCCGGAGGGGTGCGCCCACACCGCCATCGCCCGGCCCAGCAGCGCCCGGTCGCCGGCGCGCCCGCCGCGGGCCGGCCAGGCCGTGAAGTCCACCCGGGAGGCGCGGGTCCACGCGGTGTCCTGCACCCGCACCAGTTTCGCCGGGTCCAGCAGATCCGCGGTCCCGTACGCGCCCCCCGGCGACCCGCCCGCCGCGTACGGGTCCTGCCCGCCGGCCAGTACCGCGACCAGGGTCGCGGTCACGGCGACCGCGCCCGCCGCGATGAGGCCCACGCGCACGTGCTGCCGCCTGCGCAGCAGATCCGTCGGCCGGGCCTGCACCGTGCACGGGTCGAACCCGGTGCCGCCCAGCAGCAGTCCCTCCGGCACCGCCTTGGCGGCCTTCAGGGCGCCCCGCGGGTCGGCCACGCCGGCGGCCACCAGCAGCCTGCGCACCTCGCGGCCGTCCGCGTGCCGGGGCCGCTCCAGCTCCAGCAGCGCGTAGGCCGCCCGCCCGGCCGCGCTCAGCCCGGACAGCGCCCGGTCCAGCTCCGCCTCGTCCGTCCCGGTCGCCTTGGTGTGCAGCCGCAGGCCCCAGACGTACGGCGCCGGACCGCCCACCACCGTCCTGCGCAGCCGGCCCCGCCAGCCCCGCTCGCGGCCGAACGCCAGTGCCGTGTCCAGCACTTCCTGCCGCACCAGGGCGTACGCCGGGTCCACGGTCCCCCGCGGCCCGGGCACGTCCACCACGGCGGGGTCCGGCTCGCACGGCGAGCGCGGCAGCACGCCCTGCGTCAGGGTGTGGGCGGTCAGCACCCTCCGGTGCCGGCCGAGCGACGGCGGCAACGTCAGGTAGGCCAGCCGGACCAGGTGCGGGTAGTTCTCGACGAGTGCGGCCTCCGCCTCCTCGACGTCCACGATGACGGCTGCGCCGTGCCGGGGACGGGTGGCGGTCGCGTGCTGGGCGTTCACGTTCCGTAGAACGAGTGAATCCTGGGATGGTCACCCCGCCACCGCGCGCCGCCCCGGTGCCGGAGCGCCCAACCGGCCTGCGAGCAGGCGTTGTCGGTGCCCCGCGCCATGATGGCCGCATGCACGAGACGGACTGGGCACGGCTGTTCCACGCCTACGGCGCCGCCACGGACACCCCGCGGCATCTGGCCGCCCTGCGCACCGGCCGGGAGGCGGACGTCCGGGCCGCCCTGGAGCACCTCAACGGGGCGATCGTGCACCAGGGCACACCCTGGCCCGCCACACCGCCGGCCGTCCGCCAGGTCGCGGAGCTGCTCGCCGGGGAGCGCCCGGCCGCACCCAGGCAGGCTCTGCTGGCCTTCCTGCGGTACGCGGCGCAGGCGGCGCCCGACCCGGCGGAGGCGCAGGAGTGGCGGGCGCGGGCGTTCCCCGCGGACGGGGCGGCGGCCGACGCCTGGCAGGAGGCCTGGGCGAACGCGGACGAGGAGGAGCAGCAGGCCCTCTGGGACGACGAGATGGCCGACCTGGCGGTCGTCCGTGCGGCCGTGGGGGTGTACGACGCCCTGCCCGCCGTCCACGCGGCAGCGGCCGTCCACCTGACCGACCCCGACCCGCAGGTGCGGACCGCCGCGGCCGCCTGCGTGGCGCGCACGGCCGCGCACCCGGCGCTCGCCGGCCGCAGGGACGAGGTCGTCCGGGTCCTCACCGCGGCCGCGGCCACGGCCGGGACGGACGAGCGCGCCGCCCTCGCCGTCCACCTGGGGGAGTTGGGCGAGGCGCCCCGGGCCCTGCTCGCCGACCCCGAACCGGCCGTGCGGGTCTGCGCCGCACTCGCCCCCGCCCTCGACGGCGACGAGGACGCGCACACGGTGCTGCTGGACGCCCTGCGTGATCCGGCCGCGCTCGACGCGGCGTTCGGCCGCAAGCCCGCCACCTTCACCGGCCGGCCCCGCTTCACCGTCGCCGCCGCACTGTGCCGGCGCGTCACCGACCCCGAGCGGCTGCTGCCCGCGGCCCTCGCCGTCCTGCCGCTGCTCCCGTGGCGCCACCCCGACCCGGACATCGGCCCCTATCTGCCCCGGTTCTTCCCCGACGGCTGGCCGGCACCCCACAGCGCCACCGCGGCCCAGCGTGCCTACGCCGGGGCCCTGGCCGCGCACGACACCCTGTGGGATCCGCGCGGCGGCAACCGGGGTGCCCTCCTCGCCCGGCTCGGGCTGCCCGGCGACCGTGCCGCGTGGCGTGCCCTGAGCACGACGTCCGAATCCCGCCGGACCTCCTGACCGGACCGGGCGACGCTGGGGGCATGGATACCCATCGCATCGCGTACGAGGTCCGGGCCCTCGACCCGGCCGTCGCCGAGGAGTTGCGGGACGGCGACGACGCCGGTCTCGTCCCCCGCCCCGAGCCGGACCCGGAGGGCGGCGCCCCGCTCCGCTGCTGCCTGCGGCACAGCGCACCGGGGGAGCGGATCGCGCTGGCCGCCTACGCGCCGCTGCGCCGCTGGGCCGCCGCGACCGGGGCCGACCCCGGCCCGTACGACGAGACCGGCCCGGTCTTCGTGCACGCCGCCGCGGAGGACTGCCCCGGCCCGCCGGACGCCCCCGGCTACCCCGCGGCCCTGCACGCCGAGCGGCGGGTCTTCCGGTGCTACGACGCCCGGGGCCGCATCCTCGGCGGCCGGCTGGTCCGGCTGACCGCGGACGAGGTCTCCGCGGGCGCCGCCGACGCCGTCCTGGCGGCCCGGTTCGCCGATCCGCGGGTCGCCCTGGTGCACGTACGGGCCGTGGAGTACGGCTGCTTCCTCTTCGAGGCCGTCCGCGTGCCGTGACGGTGCGGTGGACGCGCCGAGGGCGCCCGGCGTGTGGACGGGCGCCCTCGGGGATGGTGCGGAGCGTCAGACGAGGTCGGCCTTCTCCAGCGCGGAGCAGCAGGTGTCGACGATGAGGCGGGTGACGACGTAGGGGTCGACGTTGGCGTTGGGCCGGCGGTCCTCGATGTAGCCCTTCTTGTCGACCTCGACCTGCCAGGGGATGCGGACCGAGGCGCCGCGGTCGGAGACGCCGTAGCTGTACTCGCTCCAGGGGGCGGTCTCGTGGGCGCCGGTCAGGCGGGCCTCGACGCCGGAGCCGTAATTCTTGATGTGCTCCATCGGCTTGTCGTCGCGGCCGAGGGCCTCGCAGGCCTCGATGATCGCGTCGTAGCCCTCGCGCATGGCCTTGGTGGAGAAGTTGGTGTGCGCGCCCGCGCCGTTCCAGTCGCCCGGGGCCGGCTTGGGGTGCAGGGTGGCCGAGACGCCGAACTCCTCGGCGGTGCGGTAGAGCAGCCAGCGCGCGACCCACAGCTGGTCGGCGACCTCCAGGGGGCTGAGCGGGCCGACCTGGAACTCCCACTGGCCGGGCATGACCTCGGCGTTGATGCCGGAGATGCCCAGGCCCGCGGCGAGGCAGTTGTCGAGGTGCTGCTCGACGATCTCGCGGCCGAAGATCTCGTCGGCGCCGACGCCGCAGTAGTAGCCGCCCTGCGGGGCCGGGAAGCCGGCCTCGGGGAAGCCCAGCGGGCGCGAGCCCTGGAAGAAGGTGTACTCCTGCTCGATGCCGAACAGCGACTCCTGGCCCGCGAACTGCTCGGCGACCGGGCGCAGCAGGGCACGGGTGTTGGAGGGGTGCGGGGTGTCGTCGATGTTGAAGACCTCGCACAGCACCAGCCGGTCGTCGCCGCCGCGGATCGGGTCCGGGTACGTGGCGACGGGCTTGAGCACGCGGTCCGAGCTGTGGCCCTCGGCCTGGTTGGTGCTGGAGCCGTCGAAGCCCCAGACACCGGGCTCCGCGCCGTCGGCGAGGATCTTGGTCTTCGAGCGCAGCTTCGCGGTCGGCTCGGTACCGTCGATCCAGATGTACTCGGCCTTGTAGCTCACGGGCGTCATCCTTGTTGGCGGGGGCCTTGCGGGTGGGTGGTGTTGCCGCTGCAGCCTCACAACCTGCGATTTCGCATCCATTGCCCGTGTGTTAACCCGGTGTGAACGCGCTGCCGTCCCACCTGCCGGACACCCCGGCAAGGCCTGCGGAAGGCCCTCCACCGCCCTGGGGACGGGCCCCCGTGGACCGCCGTGACCAGGGACGTAGGGTGTGTGCCATGCCTCACATCACCGTGGACTACACCGGCAACCTCGCGGACGCCTTCGACCGGCGCGGCTTCGCGACCGCGTTGCACCCGCTGGTCGCCAAGACCATCGACACCAGGGTGGAGGCGTGCAAGACCCGCTTCCGCCGGTCCGACGAGTACGTCCTCGCCGACGGCGCCCCCGAGCACGCGCTGGTGCTCGTCCAGGCCGCCGTCCTGTCCGGGCGCACGCCCGAGGCCAAGACGCAGCTGAGCGAGGCCGTCCTGGAGCTGGTGCGGGAGCACCTCGCGCCGACGCCGGGGCTGAGCGTGCAGACCGCCGTCGACGTCGTCGACCTCGACCGCACCTGGTACCGCAGCCACACCGAGCCGGCGGGGGAGCGGTGACCATGCGCATCGGACTGCTCGGCACCGGCCCCTGGGCGGAGATCGCCCACGGCCCCGCCCTCGTCGCCCACCCCGAGGTCGAGTTCACCGGGATCTGGGGCCGCCGCCCCGAGGCGGCGGCCGCGCTCGCCGCGACCCTCGGCACCCGTGCCTACGCCGACGTGGACGAGCTCATCGGCGACGTGGACGCGGTCGCCATCGCCCTGCCCCCGGACGTGCAGGCCCCGCTGGCCGCGCGTGCCGCCGAGGCCGGCCGGCACCTGCTGCTCGACAAGCCGGTCGCGACGACCGTCGCCGACGCCCGCCGTGTCGCCGACGCCGCCGAGGCCGCCGGGGTCGCGTCGGTGGTCTTCTTCACCCTCCGCTTCGACGCCACGAGTTCCGCCTGGATCGACGAGCAGGCCGCCGTGGACGGCTGGTTCACCGCTCGTGCGGAGTGGTTCGGCTCGGTGTTCACCTCCGGCGACAGCCCCTTCGCCGCATCCCCCTGGCGGCGCGAGAAGGGCGCGTTGTGGGACGTCGGGCCGCACGCGCTGTCCGTGCTCCTCCCGGTCCTCGGGGACGTCACCGCGCTCACCGCCGTCCAGGGGCCCGGCGACACCGTGCACCTGGTGCTGCGGCACGACAGCGGCGCCTCCAGCACGGCGGCGCTCAGCCTCACGGCCCCGCCGGCGGCCGCCGGCATGACCGTCGAGCTGCGCGGCACCTCCGGGGTGGTCTCGCTCCCCGGCCGCGCCGACGGTCCCGTGCCCGCCTTCGGCAACGCCATCGACGCCCTGCTCACGGCCGTGCGCACCGGCGTCCCCCACCCCTGCGACGCCCGCTTCGCGGCGCGCGTGACGGAGTTGCTGGCCTCGGCCGACCCTGCGTGACGCGCCGTCAGGGGCAGGACCCTGGCGGGCGACTTGCGAAGTGCCTATCGTTTTGGGTATGGCAGCGGACTGGTGGTCCATCGAAGTCCTCAACGCCAGCACATCCGCCGCGGCATGGCGTGACGCGTATGCGCCGACGCTCGTGGAGTCGGCGGTCACCAACCGTGCACTGGCGTGGGAATGGCACTCGTACGGGTGGGGCGTCGTCTTCGAGTTGTGCTTCCGAGAAGAGGAGCACTGGCTCGCATGGCGCGCCCTGCCCGGCACTCGCGCGGCGCTCGACGCCGTCCCCGATCCGGTCTCCGGCGTCCTGGTCCACCGCGGTCGCGGCGGCACCAGCGGAGCCTTCGTCCCCCGCTCGCCGCACCGGTCGCCGGGCGCGGCCGCGGTGGGTCTCCCCGATCCGCCGCCGGAACCGTCCGGCGCGGCCGTCCTGTGCGAACGGGCGGCGCGCGCGTAACGCCCCTCAGCGCGCGCCCCGCCCCGCCCGCATCCGTCGTGGCCACGCGTGGCCCGTGGTCTCCAAGGCCGCGGCCCGCAGCAACTCGAGCACGGCGGCGGCGGGATGGTCGGTGAACGCGGGGAACCGCCACCGGTGGTACGCGCTCCAGTAGCTCACCGCGCGGCGCTCGGTGAGGGCGAGGAACTCAGGGTGCTCCGCGGCGAACCGCCCGTACACCCGGCGTGCCTCGCTCCCCGGCGCCAGGGCCCCGGTGAGCCGTGCGTGGAGGTCGGCGACGATCTCCGGCACGTACTCGCCGGTGAGTCGCACCACGAACGGCACCGCCCAGGGCTCGGCCACCCCGGCCACGTGCGCCGCGTGGCGTTGCCGTACGTACCCGTCGTGGTGCAGCGCGTACAGACAGTGCAGGACGAGGCGCTGCCGGGGGGTGAGGACGGCCGGCACGTCCGGGTCCGGTTCGCGGCGGTGGAGGCGCACCGGCAGCCGCACATCGCCGTGGACCTCCCAGTGGGGGTCGTAGGCCGGGGGCGGTGGGAGCAGGGCTGCGACGGCGCGCACGTCCGGCGCGAGCGGGGCTGGGAACGCCGCCTCCAGGGACGGCGGATCGGCGGGCGCGGCGGACACGGGCGGACCCTACCCGGACCGGACACCTGTGCGGCGGGAAGAATGCGCCTCGGTGCCGCCTTGTACGGATCATGAAGGCCATCGTGTACACGGAAGGCGGCGGCCCCGAAGTGCTGCGCCTGACCGAGCGGCCGCTGCCGCAGCCGGGTCCGGGCGAGGTACGGGTACGGGTCGAGGTGTCGGGGGTCAACCCGACGGACTGGAAGTCGCGGCGCGGCGGTCCACCCGCCACGGTCACGGAGCAGGTGCCGAACCAGGACGGCGCCGGGGTGGTCGACGCGGTCGGGGACGGCGTCGACCCCGGACGGACCGGTGAGCGGGTGTGGCTGTGGGAAGCCGCCTGGCAGCGGGCGGACGGCACCGCCCAGGAGTACGTGACGCTCCCGGAGGCACACGCCGTGCCGCTGCCCGCGACCGCGTCCTTCGACACCGGCGCGAGCCTCGGGATCCCGGCGATGACCGCGCACCGCGCGCTGACGGTGGCGGAAGGCGGCCCGGCCCGGCTCGCCCCGGGTGTCCTCGGCGGCCGGAACGTCCTGGTCGCGGGTGGTGCGGGCGCGGTCGGCCACGCGGCGATCCAGCTCGCGCGCTGGGCGGGGGCGTTCGTCGTGGCCACGGTCAGCAACCCCTACAAGGCGGAGCTCGCCCGTGCCGCGGGGGCGCACCACGTCGTGGACTACACGGCCCCCGACCCGGCCGCGGAGATCCGCCGCGCCGCCCCGGAGGGCGTGGACGTCGTCGTGGAGGTCGCCGTGGCGGTGAACAGCGGGCTCGACCTGGCGGTGCTGGCGCCGAACAGCGTCGTCGCCTACTACGCGGACAACGGGGGCGCCGAGTTCACGCTGCCCGTCAGGGAGACCTTCGCGCGCAATCTGCGCTGGCACGGCGTGCTCGTCTACACCATGCCGGACGTCGCGAAGCGCCAGGCGGTCGCGGCCGTCACCGAGGCCCTGCGGGACGGCGCCCTGCGGTCCGGCGAGGAGTCGGGGCTGCCGCTGCACCGCTTCCCGCTGGAGCGCACCGCCGACGCCCACGCGGCGGTGGAGGAGGGCGTCGTCGGCAAGGTCGTCGTGGACGTGTAGGCCGCGGGGGCGGCGGGCGGCCGCCCGGGCTGTCGGGTTTGTTCAAGACCGGCCGCGGCCCCTGCGCGCAGCATGGCCGCATGACCGAACTGCACGCGTACCTGATCGAAGCCGCGGGCGAGGCCGCCCGCGTCGCCCGCGGGGTGGGCGGCGACCCCGCCCGGCTCTCCGCGCCGACGCCCTGCGGGGAGTGGGACACCCGCACGCTGCTGAACCACTGGATCCTCTACACCTCGCATGGCCTGGAGCACCGCGCGCTGCGCAAGCCGCTGCCCGAGGAGCTCACGGCCCGCGACTTCACCGCCGGCTCCGACTGGGCCGGGGCGTACGCGGAGCAGCTGGACCGGGCCGTGGCGGCGTGGGCGGCGCCGGAGGCCTGGGAGGGGGAGGTCGACCTGGGCCATGGGTCGATGCCGGCCGCCGAGGTCGCCTCGATGATCGTCAAGGAGCTCGCCGTCCACGGCTGGGACGTGGCCCGTGCCACCGGCCAGGAGTACCGCTGCGGCGAGGCCCTCGGCGCGTTCGTGCTGGCGGTCGTGGACCGGTACGCCGAGGTCTACCGCCGGTACGAAGGGTTCGCCGCGCCCGTCACGCTGGCCGACCCCGCCGCGGCCACCGCCTTCGAGCGGGCCCTGGCCCTGTCAGGCCGTACGCCTACGCGGCGATGACCCCCGTGCCCAGCAGGCCGAAGAGGAGGACGCCGATCACGAGCCGGTAGATGATGAACGCGTTGAACGAGTGCTTGGCCACGAACTTCAGCAGCCAGGCGATCGACGCGTAGGCGACGACGAAGGAGACGGCCGTCCCGACGACGAGCGGCGCCGTGTCCACCCCGGCGCCGAGCGCGTCCTTCAGTTCGTACAGACCGGCACCGGTCAGCGCGGGGATGCCCAGGAAGAAGGAGAGTCGCGTCGCGGCGACCCGGTCCAGGTCGAGGATGAGCGCGGTGGACATCGTCGCGCCGGAGCGGGAGAAGCCGGGGAAGAGCAGGGCGAGGATCTGCGAGGAGCCGACGAGCATGGCGTCCTTGAACGTGGTGTCGTCCTCGCCGCGCTTGTGGCGGCCCATCTGGTCGGCCGCCCACATCACGCCGCTGCCGACGATCAGCGAGCCCGCGACCACCCACAGCGAGGCCAGCGGCCCCTCGATGAGGTGCTTGGCCGCCAGGCCGACGACGACGATCGGGATCGTCGCGAAGATCACCCACCAGCCGAACTTGTAGTCGTGGTGGTACCGCTCCTCGCGGTTGACGATGCCGGTGAACCACGCCTTGCAGATCCGGACGATGTCCTTGAAGAAGTAGACCAGCACGGCCGCGATGGCGCCGGACTGGATGACCGCGGAGAAGGCGACGACGGCCTTGTCGTCCACCGGGATGCCCATCAGGCCCTCGGTGATCTTCAGGTGGCCGGTGGACGAGATCGGGAGGAACTCGGTGACCCCCTCCACGACGCCGAGCACAGCTGCCTGACCGATACTGATGGCGCTCATGGGACCCATCTCTGCGGAGGACGTGGCATGCCCGGGCCTGCACCGGCCGGAGCCCTACGGAGTGTAAGAGAAGTCCCGCGCCCCCCGCGAACCAGGTCCGCCCCGACCGCACCCCCGACCGGACGCCCCGGCAGGCGGCCACCTCGCGAACAGGGCGGTCGCGCGGGAGCACGGTCCGGCGGTCTGTCGCGCATGTCACATCAGCGGCATCCGGTGAGAAATGGTGGCGAAGGTTATTTCTGTCAGGAAAATGTGCGGAAGCACGCAAGGCGATGCGACCCCGGCGCGGGGGCGATCGCCGGCGACGTGGCGGCCGGCGCGACACCCCCGCCATGCGAAGGAGGCAGTGGCGTCCGCGCCGCCGCACCCCAAGGCCCGCGCGGTGCAAGGACGGTGTGACGGAGGGCTCGAACAGGCCCGGTCGTGGGCAATACTGGCGGCCGCATGCCTGCGTAGGAGCCTTTCATGTCGATGATCAGCAATCTCCGCAAAGCCGTCCGCCTCACCCACGTACGCCAACGGCGTGTGGACCTCAGCCACCCGGCGCGTTCCCCGCTGGGCAGTTCGGTGGTGAACTGCGTGGTCTACATGGACGGACTGCGCCAGGACGACTGCGCCGCGTACGAGGCGATCGCCCGGGTCCGCAAGTCCGGCCGGGGCTTCGTGTGGATCGGGCTCCACGAGCCGTCGGAAGCGGAGTTCGCCGGTGTCGCGGAGCTGTTCGGGCTCCACCCGCTCTCCGTCGAGGACGCCGTGCACGCCCAGCAGCGGCCCAAGCTGGAGCAGTACGGGGACACCCTGTTCACCGTCCTCAAGACGGCCCGCTACGTCGAGCACGACCGGCTCACCGCCACCAGCGAGGTGGTGGAGACCGGCGACGTCATGGTCTTCACCGGATCCGACTTCGTCATCACGGTGCGCCACGGGGGCCACGGCTCGCTCGGTCCGCTCCGGGAGGGCCTGGAGACGGTCCCCGACCAGCTCGCCAAGGGGCCGGCCGCCGTCCTGCACGCGATAACCGACCACGTCGTCGACCAGTACCTCGCCGTCACCTCCGCGGTCCACGCGGACATCGAGCAGGTCGAGACCGACGTCTTCTCCGACCACCGCGGCCGCGGCACCGACGCCGGCCGGATCTACCAGCTCAAGCGCGAACTGCTGGAGCTCAAGCGGGCCGTGGCACCGCTCGGCCGCCCCCTCCAGCGGCTCGCAGAGGAGCCCCTGCCCGGCATCGAGGCCGACCTGCGGACCTACTTCCGCGACGCCGCCGACCACCTCGCCCGCGCCACCGAGCAGGTCACCTCCTTCGACGACCTGCTCAACTCGATCCTCCAGGCCAACATCGCGCAGGTGTCCATGGCCCAGAACGAGGACATGCGCAAGATCAGCGCCTGGGTCGCCATCCTCGCCGTCCCCACCATGATCTGCGGCCTGTACGGCATGAACTTCGAGCACATGCCGGAACTGCGCTGGACCTACGGCTATCCGCTCGCCGTGGGCGTGATGGCCGTCGCCTGCTTCGTCATCCACCGCGGATTCCGGCGCAACGGCTGGTTGTGAGCAGTGCTGTGTGACATATTACCGGCGTGAGCAAGCCGACGAGCTGCGATGTCGTGGTCGTCGGCGCCGGGATGGTGGGCGCGGCCTGCGCCCTCCAGGCCGCGGCGGCCGGGCTCCGCACCGTCCTCGTGGACCGCGGGCCGGTGGCCGGCGGCACCACCGGGGCCGGCGAGGGCAATCTGCTGGTCTCCGACAAGGAGCCGGGTCCGGAGCTCGCACTCGCCCTGCTCTCCGCCCGGCTGTGGCAGGAACTGACGGAGCGTCACCACCTGGGCGTGACCGCCGAGTACGAGGCCAAGGGCGGGCTCGTCGTGGCGTCCGGCGCGGACGGACTGCGCGCACTGGAGGACTTCGCCGCCGCCCAGCGGCGCAGCGGCGTCCAGGCGGTGCCCGTCCCGGCGGACGGGCTGCGCGAGCTCGAACCCCACCTGGCGGACGGACTCGCCGGGGGTGTGCACTACCCCCAGGACGCCCAGGTGCAGCCCGCGCTCGCCGCCGCCCGCCTCGTCCGCGCCGCCCGCGACCTTGGGGCGCAGGCGCGTCTCGGCACCACGGTGACGGCGGTGCTCCGCGCGCCGGACGGCGCCGTGCGCGGGGTCCGTACCGACCGGGGCGACATCCACGCCCCGGGCGTCGTCAACGCCGCGGGCACCTGGGGCGGCGAGGTGGCCGCCCTCGCCGGGGTGCGGCTGCCCGTACTGCCGCGACGGGGCTTCGTCCTGGTCACCGAGCCCCTGCCGGCGCGCACCGTCCGCCACAAGGTGTACGCGGCCGACTACGTCGCCGACGTCGCCAGCGACTCCGCCGCCCTGCAGACCTCCGCCGTCGTCGAGGCCACCGCCGCCGGCCCCGTCCTCATCGGCGCCAGCCGCGAACGCGTCGGCTTCGACCGCACCTTCTCCCTGCCCGTCGCCCGCCGCCTCGCCGCCCAGGCCCTCGCCCTGTTCCCGGTGCTCCGGGACGTCGCGACGCTGCGCGCCTACACCGGCTTC
The DNA here is from genome assembly GCF_033792805.1 of Streptomyces sp. PA03-1a. NCBI lineage: Bacteria > Bacillati > Actinomycetota > Actinomycetes > Kitasatosporales > Streptomycetaceae > Streptomyces > Streptomyces sp. PA03-1a. The sequence goes on along the minus strand of NZ_JARAVO010000180.1, from coordinate 186 downwards.
CGGCCCTACCTGCCGGACCACCTCCCCGCGATCGGCCCCGACCCCCGCGTGCCCGGGCTCCACCACGCCTGCGGCCACGAGGGCGCCGGCATCGGACTCGCCCCGGCCACCGGCCACTTGATCGCGCAGTGCCTCACCGGGGCCCGCCCCGAGCTCGACCTCACCCCCTTCCGCCCCGACCGCTTC
>NZ_JARAVO010000017.1:0-62433 GCF_033792805.1 Streptomyces sp. PA03-1a | reverse complement strand
CGGCCGGCGCGACCGCCTCGCGCCACGTCCCTACCCCGCCCATGCCGCATACCAGGAAGGAGACCGACGATGCCCCGCAAGCCCCGCGTGGACGCCGTCCTCGTACAGGCCGTGATCGCCGGTGCCCTGTCCTTCGCCCACCTGCACGACCTCGCCGCCGCGGCCGGACAAGACGGCTGGAAAGCCTGGGCATACCCCATCTCCGTAGACCTGCTCCTGGTCGCCGCCTGGCGCAGGCTACGCGCCCTTCGTCCTAGTGGGGAGCCGGTCCGGGCCGCGTGGTTCTGGTTCGCCATCGCCCTGACCGCCTCCCTCGGCGCCAACATCGCCACCGCTGGACTCCTCGACCTGGATCACGTGCCCGACTGGCTCAGCATCCTCGTGGCGGGCTGGCCCACACTGGCCTTCCTCGGCGGCACCCTCCTCATGCACTCCCCAAGTCCCGCCCCCGAATGCTAGGAAGCCCCGGCTGTCGACGCGACCGAGACGACCAGCGTCGAACGCGCCTCCGCCCTGGAGCCAGAGCCGGAGGCAGTCGAGGTGGCCGAGCCCGTACCGGCCCTGCCTGCCTCGCGGCCCGCTCCGCCGCCGGCCACCCCGACGGTTCCGGCCGCGCTCGTCGCCCACGCGCGGAAGGTCGCCGACGACCACCAGGCCCGCACCGGGGCCCCGATCGACACCGACACCCTGCGCGTCCGGCTCGGCGTTCCTGTCCAGCTGGCTGACGCGATCGCCGCCCAACTCACCTGACCCGAGAGGAGAACCACCGTCATGCCTGCCCGCGACTTCTTCCACTCCGTGATGCGGATCGGCCCCGTCCAGATCGGCACCCACCGCGACCGGCACGGCACCACCAAGCACGCCGCGGTGTGCACCAACGACCGCTGCGGCTGGTCCGCCGACTACTCCAGCCAATCCGCCGCCCAGCTGGCCGCCCGCACCCACCGCTGCACGGCCCGATAGGAGGCATCGACCGTGGACGTCCCGCTCTGGTTCGCCCTGATCGTCGTCGGCTACCTCGGCTGCAAGCTCATCCGCCCGCCGCTCTGGCTGGTCCTGGTGCTGCTCCTGGGCGGCTACCTCATCGCCGACAGCCTGCTCGCCCCCGTCATCGACACCCTCATCAAGAAGTAGGGAGACCGCTCATGCTCCGGCCGAAGATCCCCACCAACCCCACCCCGACCGGTGCCGTGATGCCGCTGCCCACCGAGCCCACCGCCGGCGTCATCCAGCACACCCCGGCCCCCGCGCCTGCCCCCGTGGCTCCGGTGTCGTCCCGGCCCGTCGTGCAGCTCACCCCGGGCGCCCTGATCGCGCTCGTCGGCGGCGCCACCGCCGTGGTCCTGGTCGTCGGCACGGTCCTGGTCTCGCTGCTCCTGGCGGTCGCCGTCACCGCCGCCTCGGTCGCCGTCTGCGCCGTCGTCCTGCGCTCGATGCTCAACGGCCAGCACCACCGCTGACCGGCCCCCGGGGCGGTCTCAACCGCCAAGTGTCGCCCGCCCCGGGAGCCGTACCCCTGCCCGAACCAGAGATCCGGAAGGAACCCCCATCATGGCCCACCCGACACCACCCCCGGCGCGGATCTGCCCGGCCTGTGACGGCTTCGCCTCCGCCGCCATCACCCTCGGCGGACGTGACCGGCACGGCCACCTGCGCACCCTCACAGTCCACTGCCCGGCCTGCCGTGGTGTCGGCACCCTCCACCCGGCCCGGTCGCGGGAGAGCGCCCGTGCCTGACTCCGCGACCGTCGCGGGCCTGGACCCGACCACCCTCGGCGATCTTCTGCGGGTGGCCGGGTCTCCGGGCTTTCACCGCTGGGAAGACCAGATCCGCCGCACTGGCGGCTGCTCCGACCCCATCCACCTGACCGGCTGGACCCTCACCAAAGATCGCACGACCGGCGAGACCCTGCACCACTACTCGACCGAGTCAGAGCCCGGCGGTCGCCTGCGTATCGCCTGCGGCAACCGGCGGGCCTCGCGCTGCCCGGCGTGTGCCTGGACCTACGCAGGCGACACGTACCACCTCATCCGCGCCGGCCTGGCCGGAGACCAGCGCCGCGATATCCCCGCCACGGTGCGGGATCACCCCAGGGTCTTCGCCACCTTCACCGCCCCCTCGTTCGGGCGCGTCCACAACCGGCCCGACACCGGCCGTTGCCGCTGCGGCACCCGACATGTCGCCGACGACCCGGCGCTGGGGACCGCGCTCAACCCCGCCAGGTACGACTATGCCGGGGCGGTGCTGTTCAACAACCACGCCGGGCAGCTGTGGCAGCGCTTCACCAACCGGCTCCGCCGCGAGATCGCCGCCCGCGCTGGCCTTTCCCAACGGGCCGTGGCAGAGGTCCTGCGGGTCTCCTTCGGCAAGGTCGCCGAGTTCCAAAAGCGCGGCGCCGTCCACTTCCATGCCGTCATCCGCCTCGACGGCCCCGAAGGTCCCGACACCGCGCCCCCGTCCTGGGCCACCACCGGGTTACTCGAGGACGCGGTTCGGGCTGCCGCACGCCACTCCTACACCTCGATCACCGTCCCGGCCGCCGGGGACCAACCGGTCCGGGCGTTCCGCTGGGGTGCCCAGCTCGACGTCCGGCCAGTGAGGGCGTTCGGGGACGGTTCGGACATCACCGAGCAGGCCGTCGCGTCCTACGTCGCCAAGTACGCCACCAAAGCTGCCGAGAATACCGGCACCCTCGACCGCCGTATCGGCGAACTCGCCGAACTCGACCGCCACCAGGTGCCCGACCACGCCCGCCGCCTCATCCAAGCCTGCCGCGACCTGGACGACCTCTACCCCGACCGGCGGCTGTGGGCCTGGGCACACATGCTCGGCTTCCGCGGCCACTTCTCCACCAAATCCCGCCGCTACTCCACCACCCTCGGCGCCCTACGCCAGGAACGCGCCGACTACCGCGCCGCCCAAGAACACGCGGACCTCGGCCTAGAGCCCGTCGAGCCGGACACCGTCCTGGTCCTGGCCGACTGGCAATACGCCGGCCACGGCCACACCCCCGGCGAATCCATCCTCGCCGCCACCATCGCCCGGGACCTCCAGCTCAACCGCGAAACCGCCCGCGAAGCCCTACGAGACCACCTCGCCCTGGAAGGAGCCGCAGCATGACCACACACCCGCTTCCTGAGCGGTACCTCACCCCGGCCGACGTCGCCGACCTGCTCGGGGTCCCGGTCGAGACGCTGTACCAGTGGCGGCGCAAGCGCACCGGTCCGCCGGCCTTCCGTGTCGGCAAGCACCTTCGGTACGACCCCGCCCGGCTCCGCCAGTGGGTCGACGGCCTCAACGAGGTGGCTGCCTAGTGGCCGGACACATTCAAGACCGCTGGTACAAGACCGAGCCTGGGCCCAACGGCAGGCCTCTGCGCCTTAAGACTGACCGCTACGGCAACGGACTGCGCTATCGGGCCCGCTACGTCGGCCCGGACGGCACGGAGAAGAGCAAGTCCTTCCCGGACAAGCAGAAGCGCAAGGCCGAACAGTGGCTCGCCCAGATCGAAGCGGACATGGCCCGCGGGCAGTACATCGACCCCCAAGCGGGGCGAGTCACCTTCCGCCAGTACGGGGAACGATGGCTGGACGCGCTCACGACCGACCTCGTGAGTCGTGCGGCCGTGGAGGGACGGCTTCGGCTTCATGCCTTCCCGCACCTGGGCCCGCGACCCATCGGCTCGTTCCAGCCGGAGCACGTCCGCGACTGGCTGAAGCAGCTGGAAGGCTCGTTGCCTGTGGCTTCGTACAGGCGGCTGATCTTCGATGCCGTCTCCTCGGTCCTCAATGCGGCCGTGGATGACGGACTGCTGGCCAAGAACCCTTGCCGCGTCCAGTCGGTCAAGGCGCCGCAGCCGTCGCCGTCCCGGGTGCGGCCCTGGAGCGTCGAGCAGGTCTTCGGTGTACGAGCAGGGCTACCGGAGCGGTATCAAGCGATGGCCGACCTTGGCGGCGGTTGCGGGCTGCGCCAGGGCGAGATCTTTGGTGTCGCTGTTGAGGACGTCAGCTTTCTGACCGGGTGGCTCTCCGTCCGTCAGCAGGTGAAGAAGGTTCGGGGCACGCTGGTCTTCGCCCCTCCGAAGCGTGGCAAGCTGCGGGATGTGCCGCTGGACCCTGAGGTCGCGGGAGCCCTGGCCGAGCATTTGGAAGGCTTCCCGCCGGTCGAGGTCACCTTGCCGTGGCTGACGCCGGACGGCCCGAAAATCACCAAACGGCTCGTGTTCACCGGCCCGGCCGGCAGAGCGCTCTGGAGCAATGGCTTCAATGATCAGGTCTGGAAGCCCGCCCTCGTAGCTGCCGGGATCATCGCCGCTCCCGAGCGCGGCCGGCGGTACCCCGCGGCTCGTGAGCACGGCATGCATGCTCTGAGGCACTTCTACGCGTCGGTGCTCCTGGACGCCGGGGAGAACATCAAGGCCCTGAGTCTCTACCTCGGGCACTCGGATCCCGGGTTCACGCTGCGGGTCTACACGCACCTGATGCCGAGCAGCGAGGAGCGCACCCGCAAGGCGATCAGCGCGATGTACCGGGCCGCCGGCAGGACCGACGACGGCCCAGGGACGGCCCAGGCTGCCTGACACGGCCCCTCATCGGCGGGAAACCTGCTGGTGAGGGGCCTTTTCGCGCCCTCCCCCGGCAAGTAACACCCCATCTTGCCAGCCGTCCACCCCCGGGCGGAAACGAGTACCCGGGCGATGTCCCTCACGCTTCCGGCCGGCTCCGCAGGCGCGCCGGAACGGCACACGGGAGTCCGTCTGTCGGTACCGGCGTCTAGGGTGCCCGCACGATCGACACTGATTCTGATCAGGGGGACCGGACATGCTGCTGGAGAACAAGACCGCGGTCGTCTACGGCGCGGGCGGTGCGGTCGGGCGGACCGTGGCCCGAACCTTCGGCCGGGAGGGGGCACGGGTCTTCCTCACCGGTCGCAGGCTCGCCGGGCTGGAGGAGCTGGCCGGGGAGATCGAGTCCGCCGGCGGCCGGGCCGACGTCGCCCAGGTCGACGCGCTCGACCGGGAGGCGGTCGAGCGGCACGCCGCCGAGGTGGTCCGGACGACGGGCCGGCTCGACGTCTCCGTGAACGCGGTCAGCATCCGCGGTGACCTGCAGGGCACGCCGCTGACCGGTATGTCCGTGGACGACTTCCTGACGCCGATCACCACCGCGGCCACCGCCAACTTCGTCACCGCGACGACCGCGGCCCGGTACATGGCCGAACAGGGCTCGGGGGTGATCGTGACCTTCTCCACGGCGGCAGCGCACCTCTCCGGCCGGGACCAGGGCTTCCATGCGACCGGGGGCTTCGGCGTCGCCTGCGGCGCCGTGGAACTGCTCTCCCGGCACCTGGCCGGTGAGGTCGGACCGCGCGGCGTACGCGTCGTCTGCCTGCGCCCGGACGGCATCCCGGAAGCCTGGGTGTCCTGGGGCATGATCGACGACGCCGAGCCCGATCCCGAGGACAGCCCCACGGTGAAGGCCTACATGGAACGCGGCACCGCGCTGCGCCGGCTGCCGAAACTGGCCGAAGTGGCGGAGACGGCAGCTTTCATGGCGTCCGACCGGGCGGGCGCCATCACGGGGACCGTGGTCAACCTCAGCTGCGGATCCGTCAGCGGCTGAGTACGGGCCTGGTTCCGTGGTGGTCCCTCTGCGTGCCGGCGGAACCGCCGGCACCCGTGGGGGCTACGTGCGCTTGGGCCGCGGGGCGCGCATGCCCGAGGCGGGCTCCTGTACGTCCTCGGGAACGAAGGTCTCGTCCTCCCCGAAGTCCGGGGCCTGGAAGGGGTTCGTCGTCGGAGACGGCGACGCTGCGGTGGTACCGCGGGGTTGCCCTTCCGGGGCGGAGAACAGCGACGTCACATCGATGAGAGGTTTCCCTTTCGTAACAGGACCCCCTGAAGGGCCCTGGCGTGCCGTGACCCGGCACAGCGGTCCTACAGCTTGGTCATCTTGCTGTACGGGCTCAAGATCCGCATTTGCGCCGAGCCGAAATCCACGACGACCGCGGTTCCCTCGTCGACGTCGACTACCCGCCCGAGACCGTGGATGTCGTGCGTGACCTGGTCGCCCACCGCGAAGTGCTTGGGAGCGGGCGCGACCGGGGCCTTGAAGGGGCTGGTGGGCAAATGACGCTTCGGTGCAGCAGGCTTAGTCATTGCCCCCAGTATGCACCCACGAAATGCCTCGGTGGCTGACTCTCGGGGGCACGGATAGCTGATCGTTGTACTCGCTCCGGCAGGCTCCGGGCCGCCGGCCGGCCGGCGGACGGGCGGGTCAGCCACGCGGGGGGCCGTCCCACCCGTACCCTTCATGGTGTCTACGGCGTCACATAGCGGGCGCCAAACACTGGAGGCAATACCCCGTGCTGATTGCTCAGCGTCCCTCACTGACCGAAGAGGTCGTCGACGAGTTCCGTTCCCGGTTCGTGATCGAACCGCTGGAGCCGGGCTTCGGCTACACCCTCGGCAACTCGCTCCGCCGCACCCTCCTGTCGTCGATCCCCGGCGCCGCCGTCACCTCGATCCGGGTCGACGGCGTCCTGCACGAGTTCACCACCGTGCCGGGCGTCAAGGAGGACGTCACCGACCTCATCCTCAACATCAAGCAGCTCGTCGTCTCCTCGGAGCACGACGAGCCCGTCGTGATGTACCTGCGCAAGCAGGGCCCCGGCGTCGTCACCGCCGCCGACATCGCGCCCCCGGCCGGTGTCGAGGTGCACAACCCCGACCTCGTCCTGGCCACGCTGAACGGCAAGGGCAAGCTGGAGGTGGAGCTGACCGTCGAGCGCGGTCGCGGCTACGTCTCGGCCGTCCAGAACAAGCAGCAGGGCCAGGAGATCGGCCGCATCCCGGTCGACTCCATCTACAGCCCGGTGCTCAAGGTCACCTACAAGGTCGAGGCGACCCGTGTCGAGCAGCGCACCGACTTCGACAAGCTGATCGTCGACGTCGAGACCAAGCAGGCCATGCGTCCCCGCGACGCGATGGCCTCGGCCGGCAAGACCCTGGTCGAGCTGTTCGGGCTCGCCCGCGAGCTCAACGTCGACGCCGAGGGCATCGACATGGGCCCGTCCCCCACGGACGCCGCGCTCGCCGCCGACATGGCGCTGCCGATCGAGGAGCTCGAGCTCACCGTCCGTTCCTACAACTGCCTCAAGCGTGAGGGCGTTCACTCGGTGGGTGAGCTGCTGGCACGCTCCGAGGCCGACCTGCTCGACATCCGCAACTTCGGTGCGAAGTCGATCGACGAGGTCAAGGCGAAGCTGGCCGGCCTGGGCCTGGCCCTGAAGGACAGCCCGCCCGGATTCGACCCGACCGCCGCCGCCTTCGGCGCGGACGACGGCGCGGACGCCGGTTTCGTGGAAACCGAACAGTACTGAGCCCGTGCCATGTGGCGTTCCCCTCGGAGATCACCCCGAGGGGAACGTCGTGGCGCCGCCAAGCCGCTGTCCGCGGTAGGGGCGGACCCGCAGACCTGTTGCGGGCGTCCGTGCGTGCCGCGGAACGGCGAAGGGGGCGGAGGTCTCTCGACCTCCGCCCCCTTCGCTCAGGAGCGGCCAGTGGTGTCAGCTCACTCGGCGGACGGGGCCGCCTTCTTCTTGCGCAGGAAGAAGACCGCGCCGCCACCGAGGACGACCAGGACGATCGCGATGCCGGCGATCACCGGGGTGGCGCTGCTCGAACCGGTCTCGGCGAGGTCGCCGCCGGTGGTGGAGCCGGTGTCACCGGTGCCCTCGGAGGAGCCGCCGGCCGAGGCCGGGCTGGGCGAGGAGGACGGAGTGTCGCCGCCGTTGCCGGCGGTCTCGCAGTCGAGGACGCCCTCGAAGGTCTTCTCGAAGCCCTCGGGGCCGGTGATGGTGACCTTGTAGTGCTGGTCCTCGGCCACCGGCACGGTGATGGTCTCGGACTTTCCGGCCTCGACCGTGTACTCCTTGTCGGCCAGCGTGAAGGTGAACGGCTTGTCACCCTCGTTGGCGGCCGTCACGTCCAGGCCGTTCTTGGCGCAGTTGACCTCGGCGGAGACCGCCGGGATCGGCCCCTTGGCGGCCCAGGTGCCGGTGGTCGTCGCGGAGACGGAGCTGTCGCTGGAGCCGGCGAGGATCTGGACCTGCGTGGTGCTGTTGACGCCCGTGAACGCGCGGCCGACCGGGAGCTTGGTGTTCGCGGTGGCGGTCAGCGAGGTCGTGCCGTCGGGGGTGCCGGCCTCGACGTCGAAGTAGACCTCGTCGCCGTCCTTGGCGGAGGTGACCGCGGTGCCGTTCTTGTCGGTGACCTTGACGCCGGAGGGGTTGCTGGGCGCGGGGCTCACCTGGACGGTGGAGGCGTTGGTGTGGACCTTGATCGGACCGAGCAGGTCACCGGCCTTGCCGGAGACCGCCGGCGGGTCGAGGGTCAGCGACGCCGCGGGCTCCTCGAGGTTCTTGGCGCTCTTCTGCAGCCAGTCCGCGAGTTGCTCGGCGAGCGGGTTGACCGCGGTCACATTGGCCTTGTCGGAGAAGCGCCAGATGGCCACCTGGGTACCGGCGGCGGCAAGCCCCGGAGTCAGGGCGCCCTTCTTGATGCCGGCCTTCTTCTGCAGAGCGGCGAGGTCGTCGATCTGGGGGTACGAGTTCTGCAGGATCCAGTTGATCTTCCCCGCGTCAACGTTGTTGTGCAGGCTCGACTGGTCCCAGGAGACTTCCTTGTACTTCGCGCTGCTCTGCGTGGGGTTCTTGATGTCGATGCAGTACGTCTGGATCGTGCCACCGCCATCGACGGACATCTCGAAGAGGCCGGCGCCGACCTCCTCCTTGTTGCCCTTCTCCGTGATGACGGCCCTGTCGGCAGTCTTCAGGCCGCCGAGCGTCGCCGTCGCACCGGGCGCGGTGGGGGTCGCGTCGTCCGCGATGGCGGACCCGGCAACGGCTATGGAACCCGCGGCGAGGAGGCCTGAGGCCACCATCGCTACGGCAAGACGGGCAGCTCCCCGCCTCCGTACAGTGAACATGGATTTCCCCTCCGGGCGAGGCTGGTCGTGGGGGCACGCCTCGCCGACAGCTGTGGATCCCCGCGGAAAGCCGGGGTTCCGCAGAATCCTAGGAACCAACCGCACCAAAGCCACCAGGATTCACGGCCGCCCGGGAATTCGAATCGCAATCGTTACCCGTGCGTAGGCATAGACGTGAAATTGTCGATAAATCATCGACGTTTTACCGCGGGGCGAATGTGCAGCTGTCCGGCTTATCCGGACAGGGCGGCCAGTGGATCGGCGAGTGGCTCCCCAGCGCCCGCGGCGGAATTCGGAACCATCAGTTCCGGGCGGCCCACGGACGCCCGCCGGAACGCCGAGGTGCCGCGCGTCAGATCGTGGCCGCAGGCGATCGCGTCGACGTCGGCGGAGATCCAGCGCTGGCCGTCGCGCTCCTCCTCACGCACTCTCAGGCGTCCCTGGACGAGCAGCGGTTCGCCGACCCCGACCGACGCCACCACGTTCTCCCCCAGCTGCCGCCAGGCCCACACCGTGTAGAAGCTGGTGTGCCCGTCGGACCAGCCGCCGCGCTCCCGGTCCCAGCGGCGCGCGGTCGTCGCCAGCCGGAACCTGGCGACCGGCACGCCCGTGGGCGTCTTCCGGAATTCCGGCCTGGTCGCGACATTCCCCACGACGGTGACCAGTGTCTCGTTCATTGCCGATGCTCCCCGTTGCCGTCGCCGGCCGGCGGCCCCCTGCCGCCGGCCCCGCGATGGCTCCATGGTGCGCCCGCCGCGCCCCCCGTGGAGAAATGGGATTCAACCTGTGGATTACTGGCCTGTTGTGGACAACTCCGTCACCCGGAAGTGGTTTCCCGAGAGCACCCCGTACTGCTCCCGCACTTCCCGGTAACGCAGCAATTCCGCCGCCAGCGGCTCCAGCACCCGCGCCCGTCCGCAGTCGGCCGCCGCGTCGGCCATCCGCCGCTCCGCGGCCTGGCCGTGCCGCCGGGCCGGGCCGCGGGCCGCGAACCGGCTCACCCGGGTGAGCAGCGGACCGCCCAACGCGCCCACGGCCAGCAGCGCGGGCGGCAGCCACCACGGCAGCCGCAACGCGCCCGCCGCCGTCACGACCCCCGACGCCAGCGCCACCGTCGCGAGCAGCGCCAGCAGCCACTGCGCCGTACCGACCACCGTCCACCACCGGGGACGCAGCGGCTCGTCCGGCGCCACCCGCTCCACCGTCGCGTCCAGCGCCTCCGGGAGCGTGCGGCCACCGCGGCGCGCGGCTTCCCGTACCGCCTGCGCCCAGGGAGCGGGCAACCCCTCGACGGCCTCCGCCGCGACCGCGCGCACCGCCTCGTCGACCGACGCGCGGGACGCCGACAGCGCCGGACGGCGGCCGTCGAGGATGCCGTCGCGCAGACCGGCGCCGCGTCCGCGGCGCAGCCGCCGCCAGGGGGTGCCGCACGCCTCCTCGGCGGCCCTGGCCCAGGCGCGCTCCGCCGCCCGGCCCGCCGCCGCGGCGCCCACGGCGTGGGCGAGGCTCGCCGTGAAGTCCTCGCGGGACCGGTCGGTGAGCCCCGTCATCCCCTCGGCGACGTACAGCGGGCGCAGCCGCTCGGCGAGCCCGTCCACGTCCGCGGACAGCCGCCGACTCGCGGCCGCGCGCTCCGCCACGACCTGGCCGATGGCCGCCCGCAGCTCCGGCACGCCGTCACCGTTCAGCGCCGAGGTGGCCAGCACCATGGCGCCGTCCTCGCCGTGCTCGCCGACGGCGAGCCCGTCGTCGTCGAGCAGCCGCCGCAGGTCGTCCAGGACCTGCTCGACGGCCTCCTCCGGGAGCCGGTCGATCTGGTTGAGGACGACGACGGTCACGTCGGCGTGCCCGGCCAGCGGCCGCAGGTAGCGCTCGTGCAGCGCCGCGTCCGCGTACTTCTCCGGGTCGAGCACCCACACGATCACGTCGACGAGCTTCAGCACCCGGTCCACCTGGTCGCGGTGGGCGGTCGCCGCCGAGTCGTGGTCCGGCAGGTCGAGCAGGACCAGGCCGACGGGCCCGTCGTCCGTCCGTTCCGCCCCCTCGTCCAGGACGCTGTGCCGGGCGAACCGCGCCTTGGGCCCGATGCCGAGCCGGTCCAGCAGCCCGGAGGCGCCCCGGGGGTCCCAGGCACAGGCGACCGGCGCCGAGGTGGTGGGCCGGCGGACGCCGATCCGCGACAGTTCCAGACCGGTCAGCGCGTTGAACAGGGACGACTTCCCGCTGCCCGTCGCCCCCGCCAGCGCCACCACCGTGTGGTCCGCGGAGAGCCGGCGCCGGTCGCCGACCCGTTCCAGCAGTTCCCCGGCCCCGTCGAGCGCCTCGTGGCTCACGCGGGTGCGCGACAGCCCGAGCAGTTCCGACAGGGCGTCCACCCGCTCTGTGAGCACCTGATCACCTCTCCTGGAGTCCGTACGACTTCTGCACGACCGAAAGCTCCGCGATCAGCGACGCCTGCTGGGCCGCCGTCACATCCAGCGCGTCCACCGGGAGCACCCGCAGTTCCCGCTCCGCGTCGAGCACCTCGCCGACGAGCCGGTCCAGCTCCTCGCGCGCCCGGTCGCCCGCCCGCAGCGCCGCCTGCGCGCCGACGAGGGAGGCGAGCTGCTCGCCCGCGACCGTGCCCTTGCGGCCGCCGAGCACGGCGACCGCGATCAGTGCCGCCGCGTGCTGCGGGTCGACGCCCTCCGCACTGCCGCGCACCGACTGGTGCGCGAGGCGGTTCACCGTGAACCCCCAGGTGTCGACGGCGTCCTCAATCCGCTCGGCGGCGTCGTCGGCGGCCGCCTCCGGGTCGGCGTCCTCCGTCAGGACGGCGCCCGCACGGTCGCCGCGCCAGGCGTCGAGGGTCCGCTCGTCCGCCGCCGCGACCTCGGTCCGCAGCTGGACCGCCAGGCTCTCGGCGAGGGCGCACAGCAGGGCCGCGGGGCCGCAGTCGGGGTAGCCGCGCCAGCTGGCCAGGGCGTCCCCGGCGAGCAGCGCCCCGGCGCCGACGGCCTCCTGCACGCGCGACTCGGCCTCGTCGTAGGCGTTGTCCACGTGGCGGGTCAGACGTACCGCGGCGGCGTGCTGCGCGGCCGAGGCGCCGGCCAGTTCCGGGAGCCGGTTGCCGAGCGAGCCCAGCACCCCGGTCACGGTGCGCCGTGCCGCCTGGTGCCGCGCGGCCGGGTCCTCGGCGCAGTGCGCGAGCCAGCTGCCGAGCGCCGCCACCGCCGTGTGCGGCAGCAGCCCGCCGGCCCCCGCGGACTCGGGCAGTTCCGGGACGGTGAACCGCGGCACGTCCCCGAGCCCGGCCCGGGTCAGCAGGGCCGCGTAGTGCTGCGAGACGTCCTCGGCGATCTGGTGCGGCACCCGGTCCAGGACGGTGGCCAGGGTGACGTCGTACTCCTTGGCCGTACGCAGCAGGTGCCACGGCACGGCGTCGGCGTAGCGCGACGCGGTGGTCACCAGGATCCAGATGTCGGCCGCGCAGAGCAGTTCGGCGGCGAGCTCGCGGTTGCGGGAGACGAGGGAGTCGATGTCGGGCGCGTCCAGCAGGGCGAGCCCGCGCGGCAGCGTGTCGTCGGTCTCCAGGCGCAGCCACAGCCTGGTCTCCTCCGCCTCGCGCTCCTCGTCGTTCCCGTCCGGCCTCTCCTCCCCGTCGGCGTCGGCCGCGGTCCTGGGTCGCGGTGCCCAGGCCCGGGCCAGGCCCGGCAGCACCCGCGGATCGGCGAACCACGCGCGGTCCTGGGGGTGGCACACCAGCACCGGTGTGCGCGTCGTGGGGCGCAGCACGCCCGCGTCACTCACCCGCCGCCCGATCAGCGAGTTCACGAGCGTGGACTTCCCCGCTCCCGTCGAACCGCCCACCACGGCCAGCAGCGGCGCTTCGGGCGCCTTCAGCCGGGGCACCAGATAGTCGTCGAGCTGCGCCAGCAGCTCTTGACGTGTGCGGCGGGCCCGCTCGGCTCCGGGAAGGGGGAGGGGAAAGCGCGCGTCCGCGACGCGGTCGCGCAGCGCCGACAGCGCGTCGAGGAGTTCGGGCCGTACATCCAAGATCGCCACAGTGGCAGAATGCCCCATTTTGGTGGGTTTTTGAAGCGTATTCCGCCTAGTTCACATCTTTCGGCCCGCAAGAAGACCGGAACGGGACAGAAGGGCCGGAAGAGACACCGGCATAACGAGTGCACAACAGCCGTCGACTGAGGCGCCAAAACTGGTGCGACATTCGCACCTGCCTGCGATTATCAGACCGCTTCACCGAACCTACACAACGTGTCATGAAGGCGAAGCAACCGGCCGCACATCAGCCGCGCCCTATCCTTGTCCCCGGCAAGGTCACGGAACCGTCGACACAAGGGGCGGGTTCGGTCGCGGCCAACGTCCGGCCCCCGTAGCTCAGTGGATAGAGCAGGCGCCTTCTAAGCGCTTGGCCGCAGGTTCGAGTCCTGCCGGGGGCACCCACTGCGCCCCTCCACATGGAGGGGCTTTTTGCTGGTCAGGGCCCCCGTGATCGCGCCCGAGTCGACACTGACCCTCCTTGGAGATCTTGGGAAGGGTACGACGCTGTCCGGCTGTCTCCGGGTTTCTGCGGGTGGCTGCGGACAATGCGCGGACACGTCCTGTGTGGGCGGCACCCTGTTGTTCAGCCAGGCGGCCAGAGAGGCGTGCCGCGGTCTGACAGCCCGCGGCCACCGCCGGGCCAGCGCCGCTGCGCGGACGGCTTCGAACCGCCGACATCTGCCGTGCGCAAGGACAGGGAGCGCCGTTACAGCGACACCGCGTAGATATGCCCGTCCTCGCTGCCCGCGTACGCCACTCCGTCTGCTACGACCGGAGGGTACACGCGCCCCCCAGTCACGAATTTCCACACCTGACGTCCGGTGCGGCCGTCCATGGCGTACAGGTGCTTGTCACCACTGCCCAGGTAGACGACACCGCTGGCCACCACCGGCTGGAGCGTCATGATGTCGTGGTGCGTGAACAGCCATCTCTCCCGGCCGGTACGCGTGTCCAGGGCGCGGAAGGTGCTGTCCTTGTCGCGGTGCTCCTCCGCCGCGGACACGTAGACCATGTCCTTGGTGACGATCGGAGGATTGAGGTCGCTACCCGTGTCGTCATTGATGGTGTACTTCCACTCGTGCCGACCGTTGGAGGCATCGAAAGCGTGAAGCGCGACGGCGTCGTCCGTCTCCTTGCTGAAGGCACAGACCCTGCCGCTACCGCTGCTGCCGGGCTGCCCCACCATCTCGCTTCCGGTGAACTTCCAGCCCACTCGCCCTGTGGCCGCGTCCAGGGCGTGCAGCCCGCGCAAGCTCTGCGTCAACACCCACCTGCCGACGACAAGCAGTGCCGGGTCGGGGAACATGTCGGGCTCAGCCGTCCACTTCGGCTCACCGGTCGCCGCGTCCAAGGCCTGGAGATTCCGCATGCCGGCTACGAAAACCGCGCCGTGGCCGACCGCTACCGCAGGACGGGGCGTGTCGGTCTCGAATGTCCAAAGCCGACGGCCGTCGGCCGCGTCCTTGGCCTCCAGGGTGATGTGCGACCTTCCGCCCGCGATCGTGCTCCTGGTGACGAGATACGCGACGCCGTTCCTGACGATCGGCCGCGGCCAGATACTGGGAGATTCCCAGAGTGGCTCCCCCGTGGCCGCGTCCAGGGCTTTGGTGCTGCCCTGCGAGTCCTCCTCGCTCAGGTACAAGATTCCATCGGCCACGGTCGGGGCCGGGTACGTGTCCGCGCGTGTGGTGACCTTCCATCGCTGTTGACCGGTGCCGGCGTCCACCGCGTACAGGTGGTTGTCCTTGCTGACGGCGTACACCAGCCCCTTGGCCGCGGCCGGCGTCCCGATCACGGCACCGCCGGTCGCGAACCTCCAACGCTCGTGGCCTTGTCCGCTGTCCTCCTTGAACACGGACCAGCCGGCAACAGCCGCGCTCGCCACCGCGGCGCCCGCGAGCCCGAGAATGACCCGCCGCCGGGACATGCCCGAGGGGGCACTTCGGGGCAGCGCTCGCTCGCGCGCGTCCGGGCCAGCGGCGCCGTGGCCGTCCGGTGCACCGCTCACCGACTGGGCGGCCGCGCGGGACTGCACGGTGTGGGCGATCGCCATGGGCAGCCAGCCGATGTCGGTGAACACTTCGGTGGCCTCAGGGCCGCTTCCGTTGAGTTCAGTCAGTTCGCGCAACAGCGACGACACCGAGGGGCGTTCACCGGGTTCTTTCGCCAGGCACCAGGCCAGTACGGGGCGAAGCCGGGACGGCACGGCATCCAGGTCCGGTTCCTCGTACACGGCGCGGTAGCCGACTTGGGGCATCGACCCCGTCCCGAACGGCCCATCGCCGGTCACCGCGAACACCAGCACGGCGCCGAGGGAGAACACGTCGCTCGGTGTGCCCACCGGATCGCCCTTCAGTTGCTCCGGCGACATGAACCCCGGCGTCCCGAAGACCTGACCGTCCTGAGTCAGCACGCTCGATCCGCTGACCGTGGAGATCCCGAAGTCGATCAGCCGTGGCCCGTCCTCGGCAAGGAGCACATTCGACGGCTTGAGGTCGCGATGGATCACACCGGCCGTGTGTATCGATTCCAGCGCCTCCGCAAGACCGGCGGCCATGGGATAGGCCGATGCCTCGGGCAGCGGGCCGTGCTCGGCGAGGGCGTCCCGCAACGAGACGCCCTGCACGTAGGCGGTGGCGAGCCAGGGCGGAGACCCCTCCGGGTCGGCGTCGACCACGGCAGCGGTGAAGGCTCCGCTCACCGCACGGGCCGAGGTCACCTCGCGGGCGAAGCGACGCCTGAATTCCCAGTCCTCGGCCGACTCGGGACGGAGGACCTTCACAGCGACCTGCCGTCCGCCACGGGAGACCCCCAGGTAGACGATCCCCATCCCGCCTGCGCCGAGTCGTGCCACGACCCGGTACGGACCCACCCACTGCGGGTCTGCTGCCGTTAGCGCCAGCATCAACAACCTCCGCGGTGCCACGCCTTTGTGAACGCATCATGATCCCCGACGGCCCGCGACACGTCGTCAGAAACGGGCGGGGCGGCATCGCTTTGTAGCAACTCTGTTGCACAGAAAGGAGTTTCGGAGCACGAGTGGTCGATTTGAGCGCTTTGCGCGGGACGACGCGACGCGACGCGACGCTAGGCTCGTCCGCTCGGCAAGGCGCCGGCCCGGGCGCCCCGCTACCGCCCGGTGCGCTGTGTGAGCGCCGCCAGCTGCCGGTCGTGCACCCGGCTGAGCAGCGGGGAGAGCATGGCCCCGATCAGGGCGCAGAACATGTCTCACTGGCTGTCCCAGACGTCCCCCGCGTGGCGAGGAACGCGTCCGCGGAGTGCCCACCGATCAGTGCGGCCCACCACCCCAGCCGTTCGAAGAACGCGCTGAACGCCAGGCAAGCGCAGACGGTGAGCGGCGCGAGCCACTGGCTGCCGCGCAGCGAAGACGTGCGGATCAGCAGCTCCCGGACCACACGGCGGGCACCCCGGCCACTCACGGTCGACCCGCGCCGCCCCGGAGCCGGACAGTCGGGGCAGCGCGGGTGGCCGACAGCGCCGCCAGATCACACTTGGTCGTCCAGCCCTGTGAGGTCCTGCGCGCCTTCCAGTCGCATTTGGAGGTCCTTGAGCTGTCCGGTGATGCACCGGGCGTAGATGGCCAGGAGGACCGGCACGCTGTTGCCTGCCCATTCGGCGACCTGTGCGGGTGGCACGCCGTTGTTCAGCCAGGTGGTGAGGCAGGTATGCCGCAGGTCATAGACGCGTTTGCCAAGCGGGGACGTCTGCTCGTACTTGGTCAGGACCGCCATGCGGGCTTTGCCCCACGCGCGCCGGAAGACCCACCCCGCCAGCTTGCCGCCGTACTGTCCCTGGAACAGCAGGTCACTGGGCTTCAGCCCCTTGACCGCGATGTGTTCACGCAGGATCGCAGTGAGCGCAGGGTGGCAAGGAACGTTGCGGGTGTCTCCCTGCGCCCGGCCCTTGAGATGTCGTTCGTCGTGGATCTTCCCCGAGTCGGTCCAGTGCCTCCCTACCTCTGGGGTCGCGGTGTGGAAGATCAGTTCTCCCCACTGATCTGCGGCGTCCTCGACCGGCAGGATCGCATCCCCGACATGCATCGCCACCAGCCAGTTCGCGGTTGTTGGCGCCGACCAGCCGCCAGCCGACCGCGGCGACCGGCGCCCCGGCCCGGTCGTGCCGGTCGTGCCGGTCACCGCGGTCGTCACGACCGCAGCGGTCCTGGCCGTCGGGTCCGGCTCCCCTGTCGGGTCTCGCCGTACGCGACGAGCCCTCCGAGGAGGGCCCGGGGTCCTCCGGGCTCCCCGGTCCCGCAGGCGATGAGGCCTGTGGCAGGTACCTGCCACCAACATGAGCCGACATGTACAGAACGCGTGGCCGGACCATGGCGGCCGACCTCCCTCCCCTTCGCGCTGTTGTGCCCCAGGCCGAAAGACGTCCTCAGGCGGCACTGACAGTCGCGGCCCATGAGGGGGCTGCGCTCACGGAAGAGTGAAGGCCGAACGGAGAGAAGATGAACGAAACGTGCAGGTCCACGCGAGGTAATCGGGATCAGGGCATCGGTGACGCTCCGCACCGGAAAGAGGGCGCCAGGCGGGCGGTCCGACACGGAACGCCCCCGCGCAACCGCCCAGGGCGACCGGGACGGTCCGTCAGATGAAGGGACCCACCCGGGGTCACCGCACGTACGTGACGCTTTTCCGCCATTTCGCCGCTACCTGGCGGGTGTCGGGGGTGTATGCGGAACCTTCACGGAATCCGACTCCTGCCCGCACGGCGACGTCCTCGGCGCGAAGCGCTCCCGGGTGCACCGTCGTTCGCCGGGTTGGCGGGCAGACCCGTCCCCTGCCACCACCGGTCCCGGCCGGGCGCCCGCGTGCACTGCGCGCCGTCCCGCCGGACGGACCCCGCGGTCACATGCCGCGGGGTCCGGAAGGCGAAACGGAGTCACCGGTCACCGGAGGGGAAGGCGGAGCGTGCCACGCGCTCACCCTCGGCGGCAGGGCGCGCCAGCGGTCAACTCGCCTTGCGCAGGACCTCGGTGACCTTGCAGTCGATCTCACCGGAGGCCGGGTCGCTCCCCTGCGCGCTCGTCTGCGCCTCGTCCCCCGCGGTCAGGCCGGTCGCGGTCGCGACGGCCTGGGCGATGCGCCGTCCGCCGCCGTCCACGAACTCGATGCGCACCTCGTAGTCGGAGGTCTGCGAGCTGTGATTGGTGAGGGTCACCTCGGCAGTGGGCAACTTGCTGAAGTCGGCGAGGCCGCACGAGGTGACCTTCGCGTCACCCGGGGCCGGCTTCCCGCCGCCGCCCTCGACCGGGGACGCGCTGACCGCGGAGGAGTCACCCCCCGAACCGCCCTTGTCGTCCCCGGTCTTGAGGGCGAAGGCGACGCTGCCCCCCACGACGATGACGATGGCGACGATCCCGAAACCGATAATCTTCCCCGCCCCCGTCTTCTTCGGCGGCCGGCTCCAGTCCGGCTCCTGGGGCGGCGGGTAGTGGCCCGGTGGCGATGCGTGCGACGACTGAGACATGGTGAACCCCCTGAGGCTCGGTTGTGAAGACACCGTGACAGAGCTTCACCATGCGCGCAGAGACAAAAGCTGTCTGTAATGTTGCCGTGACCCATCCGGTATAGATCATTCCTGATAGGTCTGCGCCAAGGGTCCGATCGGGCGGCCCGGAGCACCTCGGGGGTCCGCGGTCCCGCCCGGCCGGGCCCCACCGCCGGTTGGCCGACGAGGCGTTGGGCCTCGCCGGCCACCGGCTCGGTGGGAAGCGGCGGGACGACGGAACGGACGCCGTCGCCGTCCTTCGGCCGGGGAAGGACCCCGGAGAGGCCGGTCAGCCGGTCAGACCGCGGCGCGTCAACAGCGGCTCGATGCGCGGCGCACGGCCCCGGAAGCCCTCGAACGCGGCCATCGGGTCGACGCTGCCCCCGCGGGAGAGCAGCTCGCGGCGGAAGGTGTCGCCGTTCTCGCGCCGCAGGCCGCCGTTCTCCTTGAACCACTCCACGGTGTCCGCGTCGAGCACCTCGCTCCAGATGTACGAGTAGTACCCGGCGCTGTAGCCGTGGGCGAAGATGTGCGCGAAGTAGGTGCTGCGGTAGCGCGGCGGGATCGCGGGCAGCGCGAGCCCGGCCTCCTTCAGGGCGGCGGCCTCGAACTCCTCAGCGTCGCCGGGGTCGTGGCCGGCCGGGATGGTGTGCCAGGCCCAGTCGAGGACGGCGGCCGCCAGGTACTCCACCGTGCGGAAGCCCTGCCCGAACCGCTCCGCGGCCTCCATCCGGGCCACGAGTTCGGCGGGCATGGGCTCGCCGGTCTCGTGGTGGCGGGCGTAGTGGGCCAGCACCTGCGGCCAGGTCACCCACATCTCGTTGACCTGGGAGGGGTACTCGACGAAGTCGCGCGGGACGGCCGTGCCGGAGAAGAAGGGGTGCCGGACGTCGGAGAACAGGCCGTGCAGGGCGTGGCCGAACTCGTGGAAGAGGGTGTTGACCTCGTCGTAGGTGAGCAGCGCGGGCTCGCCGGCGGCGGGCTTGGCGACGTTGAGGTTGTTGACCACGACGGGCTTGCGGCCGTAGAGCGCGGACTGGTCGACCAGGCTGTTCATCCAGGCGCCGCCGCGCTTGGAGGCGCGGGCGAAGTAGTCGCCCAGGTAGAGGCCGAGGGGCGAGCCGTCGGCGTTGAAGACCTCGAAGACCCGGACGTCGGGGTGGTAGCCGGCGAGGTCGGCGCGCTCGGTGAAGCTCAGACCGTAGACCTGGCCGGCGGCGAAGAAGACGCCGTCCTTGAGGACCCGGTCCAGCTCGAAGTAGGGGCGCATGGCGGCGGTGTCGATGTCGTACTCCGCCTTGCGGACCTTCTCCGACCAGTACGTCCAGTCCCAGGCGGAGAAGTCCTCCAGCCCGGAGGCGGCGGTCAGGGCGGCGGCCTCGCGCTCGGCGTTGGCGACGGCGGGCGGGACCAGACGGGCGAGCAGCGAGGTCACGGCCTCGGGGGTGCCGGCGGTCTGGTCGGCGACGACGTACGCGGCGTGGTTCTCGTAGCCGAGCAGGGCGGCGCGCTCGGCGCGCAGCCGGGCGATGCGGGCGGTGAGTTCGCGGTTGGAGGTCAGGCCGCGGCCGAGCGAGGCCTCCAGCAGACGGCGGCGCAGGGCACGGTCGTCGAGCGAGGCCAGTTCGGACTGGTTGGAGAAGTTCTTCAGGCTGAGGACGTACCGGCCGTCGTGGCCGAGGGCCGTGGCGTTGGCGGCCGCGGCGGCGACGGCGTCGGCGGAGAGCCCGGCCAGTTCGTCGGCGCCGTCGAGGACGAGGGCGGCGGCCTTGGTGTCGGCGAACAGGTTCTGCTCGAAGGCGGTGGAGGCTTCCGCGATCTCCGCGTTGAGCGCCCTCAGGCGCTCGCGGCCCTCCTCGGTGAGTTCGGCGCCCGCGCGGACGAAACGGGTGTGGTAGCGCTCCAGCAGCCGCAGCGCCTCGGCGTCCAGGCCGAGTTCCCGGCGGCTCTCGTACAGCGCCTTGACGCGGCCGTAGAGGACGGGGTCGAGGTGGATGGCGTCGGCGTGGGCGGCGAGGGCGGGGTTGATCCTCGCCTCGATCTCCTGGATGCCAGGACCGGTGTCGGCGCTCGCGCGGTTGAAGAAGACCTTCGACACGCGGTCCAGCAGGTCTCCGGAGCGCTCCAGGGCGACGATCGTGTTCTCGAAGCCCGGTGGTTCGGGGTTCGCAGCGACGGCCTCGGTCTCGGCGAGCTGCTCGGCCATCCCCTGCTCGAAGGCGGGGAGGTAGTGCTCCTCGCGGATGTCGGCGAAGGGCGGCAGCTCGTACGGGAGGGTGCTCGGGCTGAGGAAGGGATTCGTCGAGGTCACGCCACCGACCTTACGCCCGGTGCCTGCCGCCCGGACGTGGCCTTCCCTAGGATGCCCGGATGGCAGCTACGCGTACGGACGGCCGGGTGGAGCGCGGCAACCAGACCCGCCGGCTGGTGCTGGACCGCACCATGGCGATCGCCTCGGTCGAGGGTCTGGAAGGTCTGTCGCTGGGCCGGCTGGCGACCGAACTCGGGCTCAGCAAGAGCGGGGTGTTCGCCCTGTTCGGGTCGAAGGAGGAGCTGCAGCTCGCCACCGTGCGGGCGGCCCGCGAGGTGTACATCCGGCAGGTGGTGGAGCCGTCGCGGGAGCTGCCGGCGGGGCTGGCCCGGGTGTGGCGGCTGTGCGAGTCGTGGCTGGACTACTCGCGGCGGCGGGTGTTCCCGGGCGGCTGCTTCCTGCTGGCGGTGTCGGCGGAGTACGACGCGCGCAGCGGGCCGGTGCACGACGTAGTCGCCCAGGCCCGGCTGGAGTGGACGACCTACGTCGAGATCACCCTCGAGAAGGCCCGGCGGACGGGACAGCTGTGCGCCGACGCCGACATCCCGTTGCTGGCCTTCGAGCTGATCGCGCTGCTGGACACCGGCAACCTGCAGTCGGTGCTCTTCGACGACGTCGCGGCCTACACCCGGGCGGGCACCGCCATCCTCAACCGTCTGAGGGCGGTGGCCGACGCGGACGCGGCCGAGGGGGAAGTCCCCCCGCTGCCTGCCCGGTTCGAGGGCTGAGGGGCGCGGCTTCCCGCACCCGGACGGTTCCTCCGACAATCGGGGAGGCCGGTCATGCATCCGCCACGTTTGTCACCGTTACGCGGGCTTCGCGTCACAGATGATCAACAGCCCCTTCCGCCCTTGATCGCATGTCGTTGTCCCGGCGAGGCCGGCCACCCCCCGAGGCCGGCGCATGGGAGGTGCGTGGGAGATGACGGACCGGACCCTCTGGTCGTACGCCGAGATCGCCGCTCACATCCGGGTGCAGGTCGACACCGTGCGCTCGTACCGCAAGCACGGGCACTTGCCGCCCCCCGACATCGTGGAGGGCGGCAAGCCGTTCTGGTACGCGGACACCATCCGCCTGTGGAGCTCCCGGCGCCCCGGGAACCGCGGACGCCAGGAGTTCGGCTGACGTCGGCCCGGCCGCCGCTCAGCCCGAGCGGGCCGGCTCCGGCTCCGGGTCCGGTACGGGCTCCTCCCGTACAGGGGCCCGGCCGGGGCCCTCGCCCTCGCTCAGCCCGAACCGGTCGTGCAGCGCCCTCAGCGGCCGCGGCGCCCACCAGGTGGCCCGTCCGCTCAGCCGCATCACGGCGGGCACGAGCAGGGTGCGCACCACCATCGCGTCCATGAGGACGGCGAGTGCGATCCCGAGGCCCAGCATCTTGGTGTTGGCGATCCGCGAGGTGCCGATGGCCACCATCACCACCGCCAGGATGACCGCGGCCGCCGTGATGAGCCCGCCGGTGCGGCGCACCCCGAAGACGACCGCCGCACGGTGGTCACCGGTCCGGTCGTGCTCCTCCTTGATGCGCGACAGGAGGAAGACGCCGTAGTCCATCGAGAGTCCGAAGGCGACGCAGAACATCAGCACCGGCAGTGTGGTCTCGATGCTGCCCGTCGCGGTGAAGTCGAGCAGACCGGACAGGTGACCGTCCTGGAACACCCACACCACCGCCCCGAACATGGCGGTGAGGCTCAGCGCGTTGAGCAGCACGGCCTGCAGCGGGATGACCGCGCTGCCGGTGAGGAGGAAGACCAGCACCCAGGTCACCGCGGCGATCAGGGCGGCCGCCCACGGCAGGCGGTCGGCTATGACGTCCTTGGTGTCGACCAGCTGGGCCGCGGTGCCGGTGGCGGAGACCTTGAAGGGGGCGTCGACCGCCCGGATCCTGCCGACGAGGTCCTGGCTCGCCTCGTCCACCGACTCCGCCTCGGGCAGCACGGTGAGGTACGCCGCGCCGTCGGTGGCCCTGGCCGCCTCGGCCGGGCCGGGCTCGGCGGTCCGCCGGCCCTGCGCGTACTGGCCGGCCGGGCCGTCGACGACCACCACTCCGGGCAACGCGGAGAGCCTGCCGCTGTAGTCGCCGAGCTGGGCCTCGGTGGGACGGCCCTCGGCGAGCACGGTGATCTCTCCGCCGGGGTTGCCGGGGAACCCGTCGCGTATGTGCTGCTGCACGACGTGCGCCTCGGCCGTCGCGGGCAGCTGGCGGTCGTCGGCGGTGCCGAACTGCACCTGCAGGAAGGGCAGCCCGAGCAGGACCAGCCCGGCGACAGTGCCGATCGCGAACAGCGGGGCACGGCGCATCACCAGGCGGGCGAGCCGCGCGTAGCCCGCGCCCGGCTCCCGTCCGGCCTTCCCGCTCCGCCGGCGCGACAGGAGACGGCGCAGGTCGAGGGAGTTGACCCGGTGGCCGAGCACCACCAGCGCGGCGGGCAGGATCACCAGCGCGGCGGCGGCCGCCAGCAGCACCACGGCGATGCCCGCGTACGCGAACGAGCGCAGGAAGTACTGCGGGAACAGGAACATCGCGGAGAGCGCGGCGGCCACGGTGAGGGCCGAGAAGAGCACCGTGCGCCCGGCCGTGCGCAGCGTGGCGCCCACGGCGGTCAGCGGGTCGGCCCCGGTGTCCAGCTCCTCCCGGAAGCGCCGCACGATGAACAGGGCGTAGTCGATGGCGAGTCCGAGACCGAGGGCCGTCGTGAGGTTCTGCGCGAAGATCGAGACGTCCGTGAACGTCGTGATGCCCCGCAGCACGGCGTTGGTGCCCAGGATCGCCACGACGCCGACGCCCAGCGGCAGTACCGCCGCGACGGCGCTGCCGAACACCATGATGAGCAGCAGGAGGGTGATCGGCAGCGCGATGAGCTCGGCGCGGGCCAGGTCCTCCTGGATCGTGGTCTGCAGGTCGTGCCGGAACGCGGCCATGCCGCCGACCTTGACCTCCACCGCGCCGTGCCGTCCCCGGTATTCGGGGGCGATGCGCTCGACGGCCGCGGCGACGGCGTCGTCGTCGCCGCCGATCCGCGCGACGATCATGGCCTCGCGGCCGTCCTCGGCGCGCAGCGCGGAGGCCCGGGTCGTCCAGTACGAGGTGACGCCGGCGATGTCCTCGTCCGCCGCGAGCCGGCGACCGAGCTCCCGTCCCTCGGCCGCCACCTCCGGGGAGTCCACACCGGCGCCACGGCCGTCGACGAGGAGGATCAGATTGGGCTGCGAGTCCGGGAAGTACCTCTCCAGCGCGTCCGCCGCGTAGGCCGACTCCGAGCCGGGGGCTTCCCATCCGCCGCTGCGCAGCCGGTCCGCGACGCCGCTGCCCGCGACCACGGCGAGGGCGGTGAACAGCAGCGCCAGCAGCAGGGTGAGGCGAGGACGGGCGGTCATCGCCCGGGTCCAGCCCCCCGGCGGGCGCTCACGGTTGACATCCGACATGACAGAGGTGTCCCCTCCCCTGAGGAACCGCCGTAAAATGGCGAACACGAGCGATCACTCGCGTTTCTTCAGAATGTGAGCGACCACTCGCGTTTGTCAAACATGATTGGGGATTACACGTGCCTGAGGAGCAGAAGCCTCGACGCCGGCAGGCCCGCGGCGAACGGCGCGTGGCGCAGCTGCTGGAGGCCGCGGCCGACGTGTTCTGCAAGGTGGGCTACACCGCGGCCACCACGAACGCGATCGCCCGCGAGGCGGGCGTGTCCCCTGGCACGCTGTACCAGTTCTTCCCGAACAAGGAGGCCATCGCCATCGAGCTGGGCGCCATCCTCAACCAGCGGATGCGCGAGGGGCACGGGGAGCTGTTCACCCCCGAGAACGCCTCGCTGCCGCTGCGCGAGATGCTCGAGGTCATCGTCGCCCCCATGATCGAGTTCAACTGCCAGAACCCCGCCTTCCTCGCCCTGGTCCACGACAGCGACATCCCCGGCACGGTCGTCATGGAGCACGACACCCTGCACACCTCCCTGCTGGAGCGCGTGGAGACCCTGCTCGGCCTGCGCGCGCCCACCCTTTCGGCCGCCGAGCGGGCGCGGGTGGCCGCGATGGCCTTCGGCCTGTTCAAGGCGGGCCTGGCCCTGGTCCTGGCGCACGAGGGCGCCGAGCGGGACGCGTACATCGGCGAGGTCAAGGCCGCGCTGTACGGCTACCTCGCCCCGCACGTCGGCACCGGTGCCGTCGCCATCACGGAAGCCGTCGGCACCCCCGCCGCGACCCCCTGAGACCGGGACCGGCACGGCCCCGCTCCCCCGGCGGCGCGCCTCAGCCCCGCAGCGCCCGGTCCGCCGGCTTCCCCTGCGGGGCGTCCCCCTCCGGCTCTTCCGTCCCGGGGGACGCGGCGCCGCCCGAGGCCACCACGCGTCCGGGGGACGTCGCACCCGCCGGGGCCGAACGGCGCCCGGAGAGCATCTGCGCCACGCTGCCGATTCCGGCCACGGCCAGGGAGACCCCGAGGCCCAGCGCGACGGCGTACAGCGAGTTGGACATGGCGAGGCCGCCGAAGTAACCCAGGCCCACCGAGTACGTCGCCCAGACCGCCTCCGCCACGCCCGCGCCGATCAGGTAACGGCGGGCCGGGTAGCGCACGATGCCCGCCGAGAGGCCGCCGACGACCCGCCCGCTGGGCAGGAACCGGACGCCGATGACGAACGGGATCCCGTGCCGCTGTATCCGGACGCTGGCCCACTCCAGCAGCGCACGGCGCCGCGGCCGCCGGTAGAGCCGGGTCAGGACCCGGCCGCTGACGGCGCGGCCGGTGCGGTGGATCAGCAGGTCGCCCAGGAGGGCGCTGCCGGCGACGACCAGCAGGACCAGGGCGATGTCCAGCCGTCCCTGGGCGGCCAGCACGCCCCCGGTGACCAGGAGCGCCGCGTTGGGCACCAGCGGCGGCGCGGTGGTGGCAGCGAGCACCGCGTACGCCCAGATGACGTGGCCGTCCCGCAGGTACCCCTCGAGGCCCGCGGTGAAGTCCAGGGCCGACACGATCCGTGCAACGTCCATCCGGCCGCCCCTCTTCCCGCCCCGGCCCGTCCCCCGTCTCCCGTCCCAGGCCTCAACGCTGGCAGGGCCGCGATGGAGGGGGCAAGGCGATTTCGCCGGGATCGGGGCATTCCCAGGGTTTTCCCGGGGGCGCCTCATCCTCAGGTACGGGGCCGCAGCGACCGGCTGTGGCGCGGGGAGTACGCCCGGCGTACTCCCCGCGGGACGCACGTGCGCCAGCTCAGCGGCCGAGCAGTTCGCCGCCGTTGCACTGCAGGATCTCCCCGGTGATGAAACCCGCCTCGGGGGAGGCGAGGAAGACCACCGCGGAGGCGACGTCCTCGGGCGTCCCGACCCGGCCGACCAGGGTCCGGCCGGCCCTGCGGGTCAGCTCGGCGGCGTCCAGCCGGGCGCCGAAGAACTCGGTGCCCGCCACGGTGCCCGGGGCGACGATGTTGCAGGTCACGCCGCGCGGGCCGAGCTGGGCCGCCAGGGAGTGGTTCCAGGCGTGCAGGGCGGCCTTGGAGGCCCCGTAGGAGCCCCCGCCGCGCAGCGCGGCCACCGAGGTGACGGTGATGACCCGGCCGCCCTCGGGGAGCCGGTCACGTACGGATTCGGTCACCAGGACGGCGGTGAGGACGTTGCGTTCGAAGTCGCCGCGCCAGCGGGCCAGCACCCCGTGCGGGCCCGCCCCGATCGCGAGTTCCCGGCTGCCCGCATTGTTGACCAGGACGTCGATGCGCCGGGGCAGCCGGTCGAGGGTCGCCTCCACGTCGTCGGGGTCGGCGAGGTCGCAGACGACCGGGGTGACGTCGTAACCGTGCTGGGAGCGCAGCTCGTCGGCGGTGGCGCGCAGCACCTCGCGGCGCCGGCCGACGATGGTCACATGGTCGCCGGCCTCGGCGAAGAGGGTGGCCACCGACCGGCCGATTCCCGTTCCCCCGCCGGTCACCACGACGTGCCGGCCCACACTTGCGTTCTGCGACATCACGCTCCGCTCCTCGAGGAGGAACAGCACGTTACGGGACGGGGGCTTCGCGACCGGCACGGGGGTCTGCCATGATGCGGATGGCGTAGGAGATGCGTAGCCGAGACCGAGATCACACTGGCTGGAACGTAACCTTTTGGTTTACGAGGGGGTCTAACCCGGCGAAGACACCGGGCTCCCGGCGGACTCGGTGAGATGATGAGCGGGTTGTCTTTGGGGGACAGCCCGGTCGCCATGCCGGGGCGAACTGCCCGGAGAGCTTTGAGCGGCCCTCCCGGGTGCTTGGTCCCGGCTGGGCGAGCGCACCCAAAGAACGCCCGGTACGGACCCGTGGGGGGATCCGCTCCGGGAAACAGGAGCGCCCCGTGCCGAACCCGTGGGGGGATTCGGCGCGGGGCGTTTCTCTGTGTGCGGGGCGCTCGCGTCAGCGGGCCTCGACCGGGACGTAGTCCCGCTCGACGATGCCCGTGTAGACCTGGCGCGGACGGCCGATCCGGGAACCCGGCTCGGTGATCATCTCGTGCCACTGGGCGATCCAGCCGGGGAGCCGGCCGAGCGCGAAGAGCACCGTGAACATCGTGGTCGGGAAGCCCATGGCCCGGTAGATCAGGCCGGTGTAGAAGTCGACGTTCGGGTACAGGTTGCGCGAGACGAAGTAGTCGTCGCTGAGGGCGTGCTCCTCGAGCTTCAGCGCGATGTCCAGCAGCTCGTCGGACTTGCCGAGGGCGGAGAGCACGTCGTGGGCGGCGGCCTTGATGATCTTCGCCCGGGGGTCGAAGCTCTTGTAGACCCGGTGGCCGAAGCCCATCAGGCGGACGCCGTCCTCCTTGTTCTTCACCTTGCGGATGAAGGCGTCCACGTCGCCGCCGTCGGCCTGGATGGCCTCCAGCATCTCCAGCACGCTCTGGTTGGCGCCGCCGTGCAGCGGGCCCCACAGGGCGTTGATGCCCGCGGAGATCGACGCGAACAGGTTGGCCTGCGAGGAGCCGACCAGGCGGACGGTGGAGGTGGAGCAGTTCTGCTCGTGGTCCGCGTGGAGGATGAGGAGCTTGTCCAGGGCGTCGACGACGACCGGGTTGAGCTCGTACTCCTCGGCGGGCACGGCGAAGGTCATCCGCAGGAAGTTCTCGACGTAGCCGAGGTCGTTGCGCGGGTAGACGAAGGGGTGGCCGACCGACTTCTTGAAGGCGTACGCGGCGATCGTCGGCAGCTTGGCGATGAGCCGGATCGTCGAGAGGTAGCGCTGCTTCTCGTCGAACGGGTTGTGGCTGTCCTGGTAGAAGGTCGACAGCGCGCTGACCACGGAGGACAGCATCGCCATCGGGTGGGCGTCCCGCGGGAAGCCCTGGAAGAACCGTTTGACGTCCTCGTGGAGGAGCGTGTGCTGCGTGATGTCGCCGCGGAAGGCGGCGAGCTCGTCGACGGTGGGGAGCTCACCGTTGATGAGAAGGTACGCGGTCTCCAGGAAGGTGCCGCGCTCGGCGATCTGCTCGATGGGGTAGCCGCGGTAGCGGAGGATTCCCTGCTCGCCGTCGAGGTAGGTGATCGCGGACTTGTAGGCCGCGGTGTTGCCGTAGCCGCTGTCCAGGGTGACCAGGCCGGTGTTGGCGCGCAGCTTGCCGATGTCGAAGCCGTTGTCCCCAACGGTGCCCTCGATCACCGGGTAGCTGTACTCGCTGTCCCCGTACCGCAGTACTACAGAGTTGTCGCTCACGTCATTCCCTCACCGACGTCGTGCCTCTTCTTCGAGGTTGGTAGGTGCCCTGACTACCCCTACTGTCCCCCATTTGGCGTGGCCACGTGCACTCGGGGTCGGTCGGGGAGCCGAATGATGGCACCCAGTGCCTATTTTGCCGCCCGCGCCAGCCGGTGGTCGAGTGCCGTGAAGCGTCTGCCTGCGGAGACGGTGCGCACCGCCTGGCCGATCGCCTTGCGCGAACCCACGAGCACGACCAATCGCTTTGCCCGGGTAACGGCGGTATACAGCAGGTTCCGCTGGAGCATCATCCACGCCCCGGTGGTGACAGGGATCACCACGGCGGGATACTCGCTGCCCTGTGACCGGTGGATCGTCACCGCGTAGGCGTGCGCCAGCTCGTCCAGCTCGTCGAAGTCGTAAGGAATCTCCTCGTCCTCGTCGGTCAGTACGGTGAGCCGCTGCTCCACGGCGTCCAGGGAGGTGACGACCCCCACCGTTCCATTGAAGACTCCGTTGGCGCCTTTTTCATAGTTGTTCCTGATCTGCGTCACCTTGTCGCCCACACGGAAGGTGCGGCCACCGAAGCGCCGCTCCGGCAGGTCGGGGCGGGCCGGGGTGACGGCCTGCTGCAGCAGGCCGTTCAGCACGCCGGCGCCCGCGGGGCCGCGGTGCATGGGGGCGAGCACCTGGACGTCACGGCGCGGGTCGAGGCCGAACCGGCGCGGGATGCGGCGGGCCGCCACGTCCACCGTGAGCCGGGCAGTCTCCTCGCCGTCCTCCTCCACGAAGAGGAAGAAGTCGTCCAGCCCCTGGGTGACCGGGTGCGCTCCGGAGTTGATCCGGTGCGCGTTGGTCACCACGCCGGACTCCTGGGCCTGCCGGAAGATGCGGGTCAGCCGGACCGACGGGACCGGGCCGCCCTCGGCCAGCAGATCGCGCAGCACCTCGCCGGCACCGACGCTGGGCAGCTGGTCGACGTCACCGACGAAGAGCAGGTGGGCCCCCGGAGGCACGGCCTTGACCAGCTTGTTCGCCAGCAGCAGGTCGAGCATCGAGGCCTCGTCGACGACGACCAGGTCGGCGTCCAGGGGCCGCTCCCGGTCGTACGCGGCGTCTCCGCCCGGCTTGAGCTCCAGCAGCCGGTGGACCGTCGAGGCCTCGGCCCCGGTGAGCTCGGCCAGCCGCTTGGCCGCCCTGCCGGTGGGCGCGGCCAGTACGACCTTGGCCTTCTTCGCCCGCGCCAGGGCAACCACGGACTTGACGGTGAAGGACTTGCCGCAGCCCGGGCCGCCGGTCAGCACGGCGACCTTCTCGGTGAGCGCCAGCCGCACCGCCAGCTGCTGCTCGGGGGCGAGGTCCGCGCCCGTCCGCTCGGCGAGCCAGGTCAGCGCCTTGTCCCAGTCCACGTCACGGAAGCCGGGCATCCGGTCCTCCGTGCCGCGCAGCAGCCGCAGCAGCGAGCCGGCCAGGGAGATCTCCGCCCGGTGGAAGGGCACCAGGTAGACCGCGCGCACGGGGTCGCCACCGCCGTCGGGGGCGGGCACGGGCTCGATGACCACGCCCTCCTCGCCGGCCAGCTCCGCGAGGCAGTCGATGACCAGACCGGTGTCCACCTGGAGCAGCTTCACGGCGTCCGACAGCAGTTGCTCCTCGGGCAGGAAGCAGTTGCCGCTGTCGGTCGCCTGCGACAGGGCGTACTGGAGACCGGCCTTGACGCGCTCGGGGCTGTCGTGCGGGATGCCGACGGCCCGCGCGATGCGGTCGGCGGTGAGGAAGCCGATGCCCCAGACGTCGGCCGCCAGCCGGTAGGGCTGGTTCTTCACCACGGAGATCGAGGAGTCCCCGTACTCCTTGTAGATCCGCACCGCGATCGAGGTGGACACACCGACGCCCTGGAGGAAGACCATGACCTCCTTGATCGCCTTCTGCTCCTCCCAGGCGGCGCCGATCAGCTTGGTGCGCTTGGGGCCCAGGCCCGGGACCTCCACCAGCCGCGCGGGCTCCCGCTCGATGACCTCCAGGGTGTCGGTGCCGAAGTGCTCGACGATCCGCTCGGCGATCCGCGGGCCGATGCCCTTGATCAGCCCGGAGCCGAGGTAGCGCCGTATGCCCTGGATCGTGGCCGGGAGGACGGTGGTGTAGTTCTCCACGGTGAACTGCTTGCCGTACTGCGGATGGGAGCCCCAACGGCCCTCCATGCGCAGCGACTCGCCCGGCTGGACGCCGAGCAGCGAGCCGACCACGGTCAGCAGATCGCCGGCACCGCGGCCGGTGTCGACCCGGGCGACCGTGTACCCGTTCTCCTCGTTGGCGTACGCGATCCGTTCGAGGACGCCCTCGACGACGGCCAGTCTCAACTCCCCCACGGCGCGGGCCACCTCCCCGGATCTGCGATGTGATCCGACGGTACCGCCCGGCCCCGACAGGCCGCCGAGGGCTGTGGACAACTCCGCCCGACGGGGTCCCGGAATGTAACGATCCGGTTTCGTGCTCTTGCCCTGGAGCATGTAATCGATTCCAATCCTCTTTGTAATCGATTCCACGAGGAGGTGGGACGGGTGGCGAGCATCAAGGACGTGGCATCACGCGCGGGTGTCTCCGTCGCGACGGTCTCCCGCGTGCTCAACGACCACCCGGCGGTCCGCCCGGGCACCCGCAGCCGGGTGCTGGAGGCCGTGGCCGAGCTCGGCTACCGGCCCAACGCGGTGGCGCGCTCGCTGCGCACCGACCAGACCCGGACCCTCGGCCTGGTCATCAGCGACGTGCTGAACCCCTTCTTCACCGAGCTCGCCCGCTCGGTGGAGGACGAGGCCAGGGCACTGGGCTACAGCGTGATCATCGGCAACGCCGACGAGCGGCCGGAGCAGCAGGACCACCACATCCGCACGCTGCTGGACCGCCGCATCGACGGGCTGCTGGTCAGCCCCACCGACGGCGGTTCCCCGCTGATCCTGGACGCGGTGCTCTCCGGCACCCCGATGGTCTTCGTCGACCGCTGGATCCCCGGCGTCGGCAACGACGTCCCGGTGATCCGCACCGACGGCTGCGACGCGGTGCGCGACCTGGTGGCCCACCTCCACGGCCTGGGCCACCGCCGGCTGGCGATCATCGCGGGCCCCGCCGCGACCACCACGGGCCGCGAGCGGGTGCGGGCCTTCCGTGAGGCGCTTGCCGCCTTCGGTCTGGAGCTGCCCGACGAGTACATAGGCCAGGGCGACTTCCAGGCGGACAGCGGCCGCAGGGCCACCGCCCGCTTCCTGGACCTGCCGGTCCCGCCCGACGTGGTCTTCGCCGCGGACAACCTGATGGCGCTCGGCGCCATGGACGAGATCCGCGCCCGCGGCCTGCGCGTGCCCGACGACATCGCGCTCGCCGCCTTCGACGACATCCCGTGGTTCCTCCACACCGATCCGCCGATCACCGCCATCGCCCAGCCCACCGGCGAGCTCGGCCGGGCGGCCGTGCGCTCGCTGATCGACCGGGTGGAGGGCAGGCCGGCGCCGTCGGTCACCGTGTCCGCCCGTCTCGTTGTCCGCCGCTCCTGCGGCGCGTCCGAAGGGAGTTCCCGTTGAGCACGAGCAGCCCCGAGCTCCTCCGCATGGAGGGCGTCCGTAAGGTCTTCCCCGGTGTGGTGGCCCTCGACGGCGTCGACTTCGACCTGCGCGGAGGCGAGGTGCACGTCCTGCTCGGCGAGAACGGCGCGGGCAAGAGCACCCTGATCAAGATGCTCTCCGGCGCCAACCGCCCCGACGGGGGCCGGATCCTCGTCGACGGCGCGGAGGTGCGCATCCATGGTGCGCAGGACGCCGAGAAGCTGGGCATCGCGACCATCTACCAGGAGTTCAACCTCGTCCCGGCGCTGAGCGTCGCCGAGAACATCTTCCTGGGCCGCCAGCCGCGCCGACTCGGCCTGGTGAACCGCAAGCAGATGAACGCGGACGCCGCCGCCCTGCTGGCCCGGGTCGGCGTCGACGTCGACCCGCGCACCCCGGTCTCCGAACTGGGCATCGCCCGCCTGCAGATGGTGGAGATCGCCAAGGCGCTCAGCCTGGAGACGCGCGTCCTGATCATGGACGAGCCGACCGCGGTGCTCACCAGCGAGGAGGTCGACAAGCTCTTCCGGATCGTGCGCAAGCTGCGCGAGGACGGCGTCGGCATCGTCTTCATCACCCACCACCTGGAGGAGATCGCCGCGCTCGGCGACCGCGTGACCGTCCTGCGCGACGGCCGCAGCGTCTCCCAGGTGCCCGCGAGCACCCCCGAGGACGAGCTGGTCCGGCTGATGGTGGGCCGCAGTATCGAGCAGCAGTACCCGCGCGAGCGCGCCGAAGCGGGCGCGCCCCTGCTGCGGGTCGAGGGCCTCACCCGGGGCGGCGTCTTCCACGACGTGAGCTTCGAGGTGCGGGCCGGCGAGGTCGTCGGCCTGGCCGGGCTCGTCGGCGCCGGGCGCACCGAGGTCGTCCGCGCGGTCTTCGGTGCCGACCCGTACGACTCCGGGACGGTCGAGGTGCTGGGCAAGCGGCTGCGCCGCCACGACGTCAACGCCGCCATGGACGCGGGCATCGGCCTGGTGCCGGAGGACCGCAAGGGCCAGGGCCTGGTGCTGGACGCCACCATCCAGGAGAACCTGGGTCTGGTCACGCTCGGCCGGTCCACCCGCGCCGGGTTCGTCGACCGGGCCGGGCAGCGCAAGGCGGCCGACCGGATCTCGGGGCAGCTCAAGGTCCGCATGGCCGGGCTCCACCAGCACGTGCGCACCCTGTCGGGCGGCAACCAGCAGAAGATCGTCATCGGCAAATGGCTGCTGGCCGACACCAAGGTGCTCATCCTCGACGAGCCGACCCGGGGCATCGACGTCGGCGCCAAGGTCGAGATCTACCAACTCGTCAACCAGCTCACGGCCTCCGGCCACGCGGTGCTGATGATCTCCAGCGACCTCCCCGAGGTGCTGGGCATGAGCGACCGCGTCCTGGTGATGTCCCAGGGCCGGATCGCCGGTGAACTCCCCGCGCACGAGGCCACCCAGGACTCCGTCATGGCCCTGGCCGTCGGCACAGCGCCCGCCGAGGGCGGCAACACAACAGCAACGAAGGATGTGGAGGGCTCCCGTGGCCACTGACACGATCAAAAGCAGTACGGACACGGGCGGCGTCGCCGCGGCGCGCCGTGTGCTCCTCAACAACGGCGCGCTCAGCGCCCTGGTGGTCCTGCTGGTGGCACTGTCGTTCCTGTCGGGCGACTTCCTGTCCACGCAGAACCTGCTCAACGTCGGCGTCCAGGCGGCCGTCGTCGCCATCCTCGCCTTCGGCTCCACCTTCGTGATCGTGGCGGCCGGCATCGACCTGTCGGTGGGCTCGGTCGCGGCGCTCTCCGCGACGGTGCTGGCCTGGAGCGCGAGTTCGGCGGGCCTGCCGGTGTGGCTGGCGGTCGTGCTGTCCGTCGCCACGGGTGTGGCCAGCGGTCTGCTGAGCGGCCTGCTGATCTCCTTCGGCAAGCTGCCGCCGTTCATCGCGACCCTCGCCATGCTGTCGATCGGCCGCGGCCTCACCCTGGTCATCTCCCAGGGCAGCCCCATCGCCTTCCCCGACTCCGTCTCCCACCTGGGCGACACCATCGGCGGCTGGCTGCCCGTCCCGGTCCTGGTGATGATCGTCGCGGGCGCCGCCACGGCGATCATCCTCGGCCGCACCTACATAGGCCGCGCCATGTACGCGATCGGCGGCAACGAGGAGGCGGCCCGCCTCTCCGGCATCCGCGTCAAGCGCCAGAAGATCATCATCTACGCGCTGTCCGGCCTCTTCGCGGCGGTCGCGGGCATCGTGCTCGCCTCCCGTCTCGCCTCGGCGCAGCCGCAGGCCGCCTACGGCTACGAGCTGGACGCCATCGCGGCGGTCGTCATCGGCGGCGCCAGCCTCTCCGGCGGCGTCGGCAAGGCGTCCGGCACCCTGATCGGCGCGCTGATCCTCGCCGTCCTCCGCAACGGCCTCAACCTGCTGTCGGTCTCCGCCTTCTGGCAGCAGGTCGTCATCGGCGCGGTCATCGCGCTGGCCGTCCTGCTCGACACCCTGCGCCGCCGCGCCTGACCCTGCCGCGCGCACCACAGACCCCCCTCCTCTTCTCCGCACCGCACCAGCAAGGAACCACCATGCGCACCAAGCTCATCTCCGCCACCACCGTCGCCGTCGCCGCCCTGGCGCTCACCGCGACCGCCTGCAACTCCGGCTCCGGCTCGTCCTCCGACGTGAAGGTGGGCCTGTCGGTCTCCACCCTCAACAACCCGTTCTTCGTGCAGCTGAAGGAGGGCGCGCAGGCCGAGGCGAAGAAGGAGGGCGTCGACCTGACCGTCACCGACGCGCAGAACGACGCGTCGCAGCAGGCCAACCAGCTGCAGAACTTCACCAGCCAGAACGTGAAGTCGATCATCGTCAACCCGGTGGACTCCGACGCGGCCGGTCCCTCGGTGAAGGCCGCCAACAAGGCCGGCATCCCCGTCGTCGCGGCCGACCGCGGCGTCAACAAGGCCGAGCTCGCCACCACCGTCGCCTCCGACAACGTCGAGGGCGGCCGGCTCGCCGCCAAGACCCTGGCCGATTCGCTGGGCGGCAAGGGCACCGTCGTGGTCCTCCAGGGCACCGCCGGCACCTCCGCGGCCAACGAGCGCGGCCAGGGCTTCAACGAGGGCATCAAGGCCTACCCGGGCATCAAGGTCGTGGCCCAGCAGGCCGCCGACTTCGACCGCACCAAGGGCCTGGACGTCATGACCAACCTGCTGCAGGCCCACTCCGACGTCACCGGCGTCTTCGCCCAGAACGACGAGATGGCCCTCGGCGCGATCAAGGCGCTCGGCGACAAGGCCGGCAAGTCGGTCAAGGTCGTCGGCTTCGACGGCACCCCCGACGGCCTCACCGCGGTCAAGGCCGGCACCCTGACCGCCTCCGTGGCACAGCAGCCGAAGGAGCTCGGCAAGCTGGCCGTGCAGAACGCGGTGAAGGCCGCCAAGGGCGAGAAGCTCGGCAGCCTGGTGAAGGTTCCGGTCAAGGTCGTCACCGAGAAGAACGTCGCCGACTTCTCCTCCTGACAGACCGCACCGGTACGGCAGGACCCCCGAAGGGAACACGCAGATGCACGGCTACGACCTGCTGGTCGTAGGGTCGGCCAACGCCGACCTGGTGATCCATGTCGACCGCCGCCCGGCGGCCGGCGAGACGGTCCTCGGCTCGGACCTCGCCACCCACCCCGGTGGCAAGGGGGCCAACCAGGCCGTCGCCGCGGCCCGCCTGGGCGCGCGCACGGCGCTCCTCGCGCGGGTCGGCGACGACGCCCACGGGCGGCTGCTCACCGGCTCGCTGAGATCGGCCGGCGTCGACACCACCGGCGTCCTCGGCGGCGACACCCCCACGGGGGTCGCGCTGATCACCGTGGACCCCTCGGGTGACAACAGCATCGTGGTGTCGCCGGGCGCCAACGCCCGGCTCACCGCGGCGGACGTGACCGGGGCGCGCGAGCTGCTGGCCGCCGCCCGGGTGATCTCGCTGCAACTGGAGATCCCCCTGGAGTCCGTGGCCGCCGCGGTGGCGACGGCCACGGAGGCCGGGACGCGGGTCGTACTGAACCCCTCGCCGCCCGCGGCACTGCCCCGGGAGGTGCTCGCCGGCTGCGACCCGCTCGTGGTCAACGAGCACGAGGCCCGCGTCCTGCTGGGCGCGGACGCCGGGGACACCCCTGAGGCGTGGGCGGCGGGGCTGCTCGCCCTCGGCCCGCGCTCGGTGGTCGTCACGCTCGGTGGAGCGGGCGCGCTCGCCGCGACGCCCGACGGCACCGTGCGCATACCGAGCCCGCGAGTGGTGGCCGTCGACACCACCGGCGCCGGCGACTCCTTCACGGGGGCGCTGGCCTGGCGGCTCGGCGCGGGCGACGACCTGGTGACCGCCGTGCGGTTCGCGGTGCGGGTGGGCGCCGCCGCCGTCACGAAGCCGGGTGCGCAGGAATCCTTCCCCACCCTCGAAGAAGTGGGTCAGCTGTGAAGAAGTCCGGAATCCTCAACCGCCATCTCGCGGGCGCCCTCGCCGTGCTGGGCCACACCGACCTGGTCGTGGTCTGCGACGCGGGGCTCCCGATCCCTCCCGGGCCGATCGTCGTCGACCTCGCCTTCCGGGCCGGCACGCCGTCCTTCTCCGAGGTCCTCGACGGCCTGCTGGAGGAGCTCGTGGTGGAGGGGGCGATCGCGGCCAAGGAGGTCCGCGAGCACAATCCCGAGGTGACCGCCCAGCTCGACGGTGCCTTCCCGGACCTGGAACTGGTGCCGCACGAGGAGTTCAAGGCCCGCACCCGGCAGGCCCGCCTGGTCGTCCGCACCGGCGAGTCCCGGCCGTACGCCAACGTCATCCTGCGCTGCGGCGTGCCCTTCTAGCGCGTACATCCGTCCGGCTGCGGTCGGCGGGCCGGGCGGGCGATTCGCGCGTAGCGTCCCGACCATGAGCGACCGACCGCTGAAGGACGAGGTGCTGGAGGAGCTGGGGGACGACCGGCTCCGGGAGATCACCGAGCTGCTCGGGACCGACGCCGGACAGGCGCAGCGGGTCGTGGGGAGCGCGGTGGCCTCGATCACGGGGGTGCTGACCGACGACGCGGTGACGCCCGGCGGCACCGCGGAGCTGTGCCAGGCCATGGAGCAGGCCGCGAACGAGCCCGAGCCGCTGCCCGCGGCCGCCGTCGGCTTCGCCGGGGTGCAGGGCGGTACGGGACCGGAACCGGGCCGTGGGGTGCTGGCGGCCGTCCTGGCCAAGGTGGCCGCCCCGGCGGCGCGGGCGGTGGCCAAGCGGACCGGCCTCCCGGTCGAGGCGGTCACGGCGGCGCTGGAGACGCTGATCCCCGTGATGGCGTCCGTGCTGGCCCGGCGGGCCCGCGAGAAACGCTGAACCGCGGCGGAGCGGCGGACCGGGCGAGCGGCGGCAAGTGGTCGGACATGGCGAAAGGGGTCCGGCTGAGCCGGACCCCTTTGGCGTTCCCCTCCCTCTGCGCGAGACCCCGAGCCCCCTCCGGGTGCCGCGCTCTCCCCCACTCAAGACCCTTGCGAGGCCCCCCTCTGGGTCTTGACGCTACATAGACACACCGGCCCGGGGGATGGTTGCACGGCTTCCGGAAGAAATTTCCAGGGATTTCTCAGAGCACGTGCCGGCGGTACCTGTCGGCCGTCTCGGCCAGCACCTCGGCGCCGTCGCGCGCCCACAGCGCGGGGTTGAAGATCTCCACCTCGACGGCTCCCGCGTAGCCGGCGGCGTCCACCCGCTCGCGGAACCCGCGCAGGTCGACGCAGCCGTCACCGAGCTGGCCGCGGCCCAGGAGCACCCCCTCGGGGAGCGGGGTGACCCAGTCGGCGAGCTGGAACGAGGCGATCCGGCCGCCGGCGCCGGCCCGGGCGATGCCGCCGGCCGCCCGGTCGTCCCACCACAGGTGATAGGTGTCCACGACCACCCCGACCTGCTCCGCGGGGAAGCGCTCGGCGATGTCCAGTGCCTGGCCGAGGGTCGACACGACACAGCGGTCGGAGGCGTACATCGGGTGCAGCGGCTCGATCGCCAGGCGCACTCCGCGTTCCCGCGCGTACGGAGCGAGCTCGGCGACCGCGTCGGCGACGCGTTCACGGGCGCCGGCGATGTCGCGGTCCCCGGCCGGGAGGCCGCCGGAGACCAGGACGAGGGTGCCGGTGCCCAGGGCCGCCGCCTCGTCCAGGGCCGCCCGGTTGTCGGCGAGCGCAGCGGCGCGCTCGTCCGGGTCGGAGGCGGTGAAGAAGCCGCCACGGCAGAGCGTGGTGACCGTGAGCCCGGCTCCGCGCACCAGCTTCGCGGTCGCCTCGACGCCGTACTCCCGCACCGGCCCGCGCCACAGTCCGACGCCGGGGACACCGAGCGTCACCAGCCCCTCGACCAGCTCGGGGAGGGGCAGTTGCCGCACGGTCTCCTGGTTGATGCTGAGCCGGGCGAGGTCGCCGGAGGTCCGGTTGTCAGTGCGCAATGTCACACTCCGTACACGGAGAGGAGCCGGCTCATACGGGACGCGGCGAGCGCCGGGTCGGGGAACAGTCCGATCCGGTCGGCCAGTTCGTAGGCGCGGGCCAGATGGGGGAGGGAGCGTGCCGAGTGGAGACCACCGACCATCGTGAAGTGCGACTGGTGGCCGGCCAGCCAGGCGAGGAGGACGACACCCGTCTTGTAGTGGCGGGTCGGGGCGCCGAAGAGGTGGCGGGACAGCTCGACGGTGGGGTCGAGCAGCGCCCGGAAGCCCGCCGTGCCACCGGTGCCAGCGGGGTCGCCGGTGCCAGCGGGGTCGCCGGTGCCACCGGGGTCGCCGTCGTCCAGCAGGCGCACGGCCCGTGCGGCGAGCGGCGCGAGCGGATCGAAGACGCCGAGCAGGGCGTGGCTGAAGCCCCGGTCGTCGCCGGCGATCAGCTCGGGATAGTGGAAGTCGTCGCCGGTGTAGCAGCGCACGCCGTCGGGGAGGCGGCGGCGCAGCTCGACCTCGCGCCCGGCGTCGAGCAGGGAGATCTTGACGCCGTCGACCTTGCCCGGGTGGGCGGCGACCACCTCGAGGAAGGTGCTCGTGGCCGCGTCCAGGTCCGTGCCGCCCCAGTAACCCTCCAGTGCGGGGTCGAACATCGGGCCCAGCCAGTGCAGCACGACGGGCCCGGCGGCCTGGCGCAGGAGGTGGCCGTAGACCTCCAGGTAGTCGTCGGGCCCCTTGGCGACGGCGGCCAGCGCACGGGAGGCCATGAGGACGGCCCGCGAGCCGGCGTCCTCGACGACGGCGAGCTGCTCCTCGTAGGCAGCCCGGATCTCCGTGAGGCCGTAGGGGTGGCCGAACTCGGTGGACGCCAGTTGGTCGGTGCCCACGCCGCAGGCGATACGGCCGCCCTCGGCACGGGCCTCGGCCGAGGAGCGGCGGATCAGTTCGGCGGCCCCGGCCCAGTCCAGGCCCATGCCGCGCTGGGCGGTGTCCATGGCCTCGGCGACGCCGAGTCCGTGCGACCACAGGTGACGGCGGAAGGCCAGCGTGGCCTCCCAGTCCAGCGCGGCGGGCCGGTCGGCCGCGGTGCGGAAGGGGTCGGCGACGACGTGGGCCGCCGCATAGACGACGCGGCTGCCCGGCTCGTCCGCCGTCGCGGGGGCCCCGGCGTGGGCCGCGGGCTCGGTGCGCGGCCGGTAGGCGTACAGCTCGCCCGTCTCGGTGGGGAGGTGAAGGAGCGTCACGGTCACAGGGTCAGCTCCGGTACGTCGAGACGGCGGCCCTCGGCGGAGGACCTCAGGCCCAGTTCCGCGAGCTGTACGCCGCGGGCACCGGCCAGCAGGTCCCAGGTGTAGGGCTCGTCGAGGTGGACGTGGCGCAGGAACAGCTCCCACTGGGCCTTGAAGCCGTTGGCGAACTCGCCGTTGTCCGGGACCTCCTGCCACTGGTCGCGGAAGACCTCGGTGGCGGGCAGATCGGGGTTCCAGACCGGCTTGGGGGTGGCGGAGCGGTGCTGGGCACGGCAGGTGCGCAGCCCCGCGACGGCCGAGCCCTCGGTGCCGTCGACCTGGAACTCCACCAGCTCGTCCCGGTGGACGCGCACGGCCCAGGAGGAGTTGACCTGGGCGACCACGCCGCCCTCGAGCTCGAAGATCCCGTATGCGGCGTCGTCGGCCGTGGCGTCGTAGGGCTTGTGCTGCTCGTCCCAGCGCTGCGGCACGTGCGTGGTGGCGAGCGCCTGCACGGACAGCACGCGGCCGAACAGCTCGTGCAGGACGTACTCCCAGTGCGGGAACATGTCGACGACGATGCCGCCGCCGTCCTCGGCGCGGTAGTTCCAGGAGGGGCGCTGGGCGGACTGCCAGTCGCCCTCGAAGACCCAGTAGCCGAACTCGCCGCGGACGGAGAGGATCCGCCCGAAGAAGCCGCCGTCGACCAGCCGCCGGAGCTTGAGCAGGCCGGGAAGGAAGAGCTTGTCCTGGACGACGCCGTGGCGGACGCCGGCGGCGGTGGCCAGGCGGGCCAGCCGCAGCGCTCCGTCCAGACCGGTCGCGGTGGGCTTCTCGGTGTAGATGTGCTTGCCGGCGGCGATCGCCTTGGTGATCGCCTCCTCGCGGGCACCGGTGACCTGGGCGTCGAAGTAGATCTCGGTGGCGGGGTCGGCGAGCACGGCGTCCAGGTCGGTGGAGACCAGGGCGGGGTCCAGGCCGTGGCGGTCGGCGAGGGCGCGCAGCGCGTGCTCGCGGCGGCCGACGAGGACGGGCTCGGGCCACAGCACGGTGCCGTCGCCGAGGTCGAGCCCGCCCTGTTCGCGCAGGGCGAGGATCGAGCGGACGAGGTGCTGGCGGTAGCCCATACGGCCGGTGACGCCGTTCATGGCGATCCGCACGGTCCTGCGTGTCACGTGAGGTTCCTCTCTCCGGCGGGGCGCCGAGCGGCAGCAAGCGCTTTCCTCGCTCTACGCTAACCGCCGCCGAACACCTTCGACAAGGGGAAAGACTTCGGGTAGAAAGCGCTTGCCCATCGCCTGACGTGGAGACATCGTCCCGGTTGCGGGGACGCCGCCGCGTCCGGGGCACCCTCGCCCCGGCGGTCCCGCACGCCCCGGCCCGCACGGTGGCCGGGGTGCGTGGGACCGCGACACGGGCGGGCGCCGGACGCCCCGGGGAGCCCTCGGCGAGGGTCGCCGGCAGGGCGCCGCACGGGCGCCCTGCCGCGGCCACCGCTCCCGAGCGCCAGCACGCCTCCCAGGCCGGGACCCTCGGCGCTACCGGATCGCGCGCGACGGGGGAGCCGGGACCGGGATCGCGAGCGGGGCAGGCCCCCGGCCCCGGTCGCACCTCTTGGCTCCCGAATGACGACAGAAAGCGCTTTCACCTAGAGTGACCCCAGGGCGGTGGAACGCCCTGCGCAAGGTGCTGTGCGACTCCGCTCCCCCACCGGCCCCCGAGGTGAGAGCATGTGCGGCTACGGGCGGACGGCCCGGGGAGGACCGACCCGGAGGAAACAGACAAGATGGCAGTGACCCTGGCCGACGTGGCGGCGCGCGCCGGAGTGTCCGCCGCAACCGTGTCGCGTGTCCTGAACGGCAACTACCCGGTCGCGGGCAGTACGCGCGAGCGGGTCCTGCGGGCCGTCGACGACCTCGACTACGTCGTGAACGGGCACGCCCGCGCACTGGCCGCCGCCACCTCCGACCTGGTCGGGGTACTCGTCAACGACGTCGCCGACCCCTTCTTCGGGCTCATCGCCAGCGCCGTGCAGAGCGAGATCAGCGGCGGCACCGAGCATCCGCCCGGGCTGCCCGCGGGCGCCGGGAAACTCGCCGTGGTCTGCAACACCGGGGGCTCCCCCGAGGCCGAGCTCAACTACCTGACCCTGCTGGAGCGGCAGCGTGCCGCGGGCGTGGTGCTCACCGGGGGCGCCGTGGAAGGCACCGGGCACAGCGCCGCCGTCGCCGCCCGCCTCGCCCGGCTCGCCGCCTCCGGCACCCGGATCGTCCTGTGCGGGCGCCCGCCCCTGCCGGAACTCGCCGAACTGGCCGGCCCCGCCGCGGACGCCGTGATGACCGTCGCCTTCGACAACCGCGGCGGCGCGCAGCGCCTCACCGAGCACCTGCTGGCCCTCGGCCACCGCACCATCGGCTACGTCGCGGGCCCCGCGGAGCGCAGCACCACCCGGCACCGCCTGGAGGGCCACCGTGCCGCCCTGGCCGAGGCCGGGCTCGCGGGCTCCCCCGCCGAGCTCGACCGCCTCACCGTGCACGGCTACTACGACCGCTCCTCCGGGTACGACGCGGCGCTGGAACTGCTGCGCCGCGAGCCGGGGCTGACCGCGGTCGTCGCCGCCAACGACACGGTGGCGCTCGGCGTCTGCGCGGCGCTGCGCGAGCGCGGGCTGCGCATCCCCGAGGACGTCTCGGTCGCCGGCTTCGACGACCTGCCCTTCAGCGTGGACGCCGCGCCCGCGCTCACGACGGTGCGCATACCGCTGCAGGAGGCGGGCGCCCGCGCCGGCCGCCTGGTCATGGGCCGCCAGGCACCGCCTCCGGGCGGCCTCGCGACCGTACGGACGGAGCTGATGGTGCGGGCCTCGACCGCGGCACCGCGAAGCGGCACATAAAAGATCCCGGGCCGGGCGGGACACCCGGCGCGCCGGCGCCTGTCCAGAACCACCCTCCACGGATACCTTTGACGCAGTCAAAGAATTTCCGCGAGGGGAACCGCCGTGGCCGTCCAGGAGATCCGGGCGTTCAACCGCTTCTACACCAACCTCATCGGCGCGCTCGACTACAGCCGCCATCTGCACACCCCGTACACCCTCACCGAGGCCCGCGTCCTGTACGAGCTCGCCCACGCCGCCGGCGGCGGGCTGGACGCCGCCGACCTGCGCACGGCCCTGTCCGTGGACGCCGGGCAGCTCAGCCGGATGCTGGCGGCCTTCGGGGAGCGGGGACTGGTGACCCGCGCGCCGTCACCACGGGACGCCCGGCGGCAGCGCGTGGAGCTGACCCCCGACGGCCGCGAGGCCGCCCGGCTCCTGGAGGACCGGTCGCGGGAAGCCGTCGCGACCATGGTCGGCGGGCTCGCCCCGGGCGACCGCGAACGCCTGACGGAGGCCATGCGCACCGTCCGCGACGTCCTCGGCGGTACCGCCGCAACAGGGACACCTCCCGGGCCGCGGGTCCGGCTGCGCGAGCCGCGGCCCGGTGACCTCGGCTGGGTGGTCCAGCGCAATGCCGAGGTCTACGCCGAGGAGTACGGCTGGAACGCCGAGTACGAGACCCTCGTCGCCCGGATCGTCGCGGACGGCCACGAGCGGGCGTGGATCGCCGAACTGGACGGCGAGCGCGCCGGCTGCGTCTTCTGCGTACGCACCGACGAGCCCGGCACGGCACGGCTGCGCCTGCTGCTGGTGGACCCGGCCGCCCGGGGCCACGGCATCGGCCGGCGGCTGGTCGACGCCTGCGTCGGGCACGCCCGCGCGACCGGTCGCCGCGAGCTGGTGCTGTGGACGAACGACGTGCTGGTCTCCGCCCGGCGGATCTACGAGGCGGCCGGTTTCGAGCTCGTCGGGGAGGAGCCGCACCGCAGTTTCGGCCGCGATCTCGTCGGGCAGGACTGGCGGCTGATGCTGTAACGTCCGAAAAGTGAAGCTCGCGTTCTCGACCCTCGGCGTGCCGGGGCTCCCCGTGCCGGACGTGGTCCGGCTCGCCGCGGAGCACGGTTACCACGGCGTGGAGCTGCGGGCGGGCCACG
This sequence comes from Streptomyces sp. PA03-1a, assembly GCF_033792805.1. Classification (NCBI taxonomy): domain Bacteria; kingdom Bacillati; phylum Actinomycetota; class Actinomycetes; order Kitasatosporales; family Streptomycetaceae; genus Streptomyces; species Streptomyces sp. PA03-1a. The sequence goes on along the minus strand of NZ_JARAVO010000017.1, from coordinate 18,667 downwards.
AGGAGCCGGTGCACAGCGGCCTGACGGAGCGGCAGCGCGCGGACGTGGCCGGGGAGTTCCGGGGCTCCGGTGTCGCGGTGCTGGCGGTCGCCTCCTACGTGCAGGTGGCAGCGCCGGGTGAGGACGCTCCGGCGCTGCGCGGCCTGCGCGACCACGTACGCCTCGCCGCCGACCTCGGCGCCCCCTACGTACGGGTGTTCCCCGGCGCCGGTGACGACGACGGGGACGCCGCCGACACCCGGGCGGCCCGCCGGCTGGCGGCGGTGGCCGCGGAGGCGGCGGACGCGGGCGTGCGGGTGCTGCTGGAGACCCACGACTCGCACCGGACCGGCGCGGACGTCGCGCGGATCCTGGGCCTGGTGGGTCATCACCACGCGGGTGCGCTGTGGGACGTGATGCACCCCTGGCTGGGTGGCGAACAGCCCGAGCACACCTACCCGGTGCTCGCCCCCTACCTGGGCTACGTGCAGGTCAAGGACGTCTCCTCGGCGCAGGACACCACCCCGCTGCCGCTCGGCCACGGGGCGCTGCCGCTGGCCGGCACGGTGGAGGTGCTCAGCCGCGCGGGCTGGGACGGCTGGCTGTGCTGGGAGTACGAGAAGCTCTGGTACCCGCAGGTCCGGGCGCTGCCGGAGCTGCTGTCGCGGGGGCGTTCGCACCTGCTGCAGCTGCTCGGCGAGTCGGCCTGAGCCCGGCGCCCGCCCGGAGCGAGCCCAGCGACGTCACGGCGACGCCGCCCACCAGCAGCACGGCGGCCGCCCAGCGCAGCGGGCCGACGCCCTCGTCCAGCAGCAGGGCCGCCGAGGTCATGCCGAAGACCGGGACGAGCAGGGAGAACGGGGCCACCGCGGAGGCGTCGTACGTCCGCAGCAGGAAACCCCAGGCGCCGAAGCCGAAGACGGTGGTGACCCAGGCGACGTAGACGATCGCGCCGGCGCCGCTCCAGTCGAGGCCGCGCAGCGCGGCGGCGTCCGCGGCGGGGCCCTCGAAGACCAGGGAGAGGGCGAGCAGCGGCAGCGGCGGGACGAGGCTGACCCAGACCATCCAGCTCAGCGCGTCCGGCGGGGCGGCGCGCCGGGTGAGGACGTTGGACAGCCCCCAGAAGGCGGCGGCCGCGACGACCAGCACGAACGCGCCGAGCGGCCCCGAGGTGCCCTCGTCGTACGCGGCGACGCCGATCCCCGCGAACGCGACGCCCATGCCCGCGATCCGCAGCCGGCCGGGCCGCTCGCCCAGCAGGGCGACCGCGAGGAGGGCGGTGAAGACCGCCTGGACCTGCAGCACCAGGGAGGACAGCCCGGCGGGCATGCCCTGGTCCATGCCGATGAAGAGCAGGCCGAACTTGGCGACGCCGAGGACGAGCCCGACGGCCACGATCCAGCGCAGCGCGACGCCGGGCCGGCGGACGAAGAAGACCGCGGGCACGGCGGCGACGAGGAAGCGCAGGGCGCAGAAGAGCAGCGGCGGGAAGTGGCCCAGCCCGACCTCGATGACCACGAAGTTAACGCCCCAGACCGCGGCGACGAGGACCGCGAGGGCGAGGTGTACCGGTCGCATCGCTCCAGCATCGGGCACCGTACCCTTAAGCACCAGCGAGCATTACTGCACTGTCGGCTTCAGCGTTGCTGAATGGTGCGCCTCCGGCGCACGGGATGACGAGGTGAACGGATGCTGGACCTGGCCCGGCTGCGGGCGCTGCACGCCGTGCATGTGCACGGATCGGTGGGGGCGGCGGCCACGGCCCTCGGCTACACCGCGTCCGCGGTGTCCCAGCAGATCGCGAAGCTGGAGCGGGAGACCCGCACGACGCTCCTGGAGCGGCAGGGCCGCGGCGTGGCGCTCACCGAGGCCGCCCAGTTGCTGGCGGAGACCGCGCAGGAGCTGATGGCGATCGTGGAGCGGGCCGAGGTGGCGCTGGAGGAACGGCGCGGCCGCCCCACCGGGCGGCTGACCATGGCCGCCTTCCCGACCGCCGCGCGCGGTCTGCTCCCGCAGGTGCTGGCCGGGCTGACGGCCGCCCACCCGTCGCTGGAGCTGCGGCTGGTGGAGGAGGGTGCGCACCTGTCGGTCGACCTGGTCTCCCGCGGCGTCGTCGACCTGGCCGTGGTGCACGACTGGGACATCGCCCCGCTGCCCGCGCCCGAGGGCCTGGAGCGGGTGGTGATCGGCGAGGACCGCTGCGACGTGCTCGTCCCCGCCGGGCATCCGCTGGCGGCCCGCGCGGCACTGGTCCGCGAGGACGTCGTCGACCAGCGGTGGATCTGCCAGCCGCCCGGACACGTGTGCCACGACTGGCTGGTGCGGACCCTGCGGGAGGCGGGCACCGAGCCGGACCTGGCGTTCCAGGTCGCCGAGTACCAGACGCAACTGGCGCTGGTGGCGGCCGGGCTGGGGATCGCGCTGGTGCCGCGGCTGGGGCGCGGGCCGGTACCGGACGGGGTGGTCGTGGTGCCGCTGGAGCCGGCGCCCGTGCGGCGCCTGTACGCCTTGTGGCGGACCGGGGCGTCGCGACGTCCGGCCATCACGGAGACGGTTCGGGCGTTGCGCGTCCACTACCCCCGGGTCGTTGCCTGACCATGGGCGGATGTCATCCACCCGCAGGGAACCGTTTCCGTACCGATCCCGTCCAACCGGCGTGCTGCTGGGAAGCTTCCGCAAAGCGGTGTCGGTCGCGCTGCTGGCTGCGTCACTGACGACGCTCTCGGCCGCATGCGGCCGGCAGCAGCCCGCCACCGGTCTGCCCCCCTCCGACAGCGCCGGTGGCGGCCCCGCCCCCTCCGCGATCACCACCGTGCCCGCCGGCCCGGGCACGGCGGCCTCCGCACCCGCGGACCCGGCACCGTCCACCGCGGCGTCCCCGCCTGGGAACGGGGCGGTCTCCACCCGGCGCGTGTACTTCACCGAGACCACGCGCGGGGTGCCCGCGGTGCACACGGTCCTCGACGGCGAGCGCGACCTGAGCCGGTTTCCCGGCTACTTCATGAAGTCGGCGCCGCAGATCGCCGACGCCATCGCCCAGCGCGCCGCACGGACCGACTTCTCGCGCTCGGTCCTGGTCGCCTGGAGCCGCACCACCGGCTGCAACAGCACGAAGGACGCGATCCTCTTCCGCAGCGGCGACCGGCTGGTGCTCGGTCTCGCGCAGACCCCGATGGGCCAGTGCCTGGTCGCCAACCAGGTGGTGGCCGTGTTCGAGGTACCGCGCGACCGGATGCCGAAGCGGCCGCGCTTCGCGCAGGAGACGGACCCGCGGGCCGATCCGCCCGCCCCGGGGAGCACGCTGGCGTTCGGCGGTCTCGAGGACACCCGGGAGCCCGGCGGCCGCCGCAGCACCGAGGTCACCTCGTCCCGGCAGCTCGAGGCCTTCCTCGCCGGTCTGCCCCGCAAGGGGGCCGCCGCTCTGCGCGAGCAACTGGCACGGCATCCGCGGCGCGGTGACGAGCGGCGCTTCGGTTTCCTGCTGACGGGCTGCCGGCCCACCGGAGCCGTCCTGACCATCGGCCGGCGGGAGCTGTCGGCGTCCCCCACCGGGGACGAGACCATCCGCTGCATCCAGACCCAGCGCTACGCGGCGGTGCTCGCGGTGCCGTCCCGGCTCGTCCCGGCGCGTGCCCAACTCATTGACTGACAATAACTTTCCGGCTAAGCGTGTCTGCTTGAAGGTTTCTTTCAGCACGCCCCCCACCTCCTGCCGGAAGGAGTCCGTCATGCACAGCAGTCCCCATCCGTCCCGCCGTACGGTGCTCGGTGCCGCCGCGGCCGCCTCCACCGCCCTCGCCCTCGGCGTCCCGGGCACCGCGAACGCGGCCGCGACGGACCGCAGACGCGTCCGTGCGCTCATCGACCGCATGAGCATCGAGGAGAAGATCGGCCAGCTCTTCGTCATGCGCGTGTACGGCCATTCGGCCACCGCCCCCGATCCGGCCGACGTCGCCGCGAACCAGGCCGAGATCGGGGTCTCCAACGCGGCCGAGCTGATCGCCAAGTACCACGTCGGCGGCATCATCTACTTCGCGTGGGCCCACAACACCCGCGATCCGCACCAGATCGCCGACCTGTCCAACGGCATACAGCGGGCCTCCAGGATCCCCCTGCTGATCTCCACCGACCAGGAGCACGGCGCCGTCGCCCGGGTCGGCTCCCCCGCCACGCTCTTCCCCGGCGGGATGGCGCTCGGTGCGGGCGGCAGCACCGCGGACGCCCGGCGGGCCGCGGCCGTCGCCGGGGCCGAACTGGCGGCGATGGGCATCACCCAGGACTACGCGCCGGTCGCCGACGTCAACGTGAACCCCGCCAACCCCGTCATCGGGGTGCGCTCCTTCGGCGCCGACCCGAAGGCCGTCGCCGCGCTCGTCGCCGCCCAGGTGGAGGGTTACCAGCGGGCCGGGATCGTCGCCACCGCCAAGCACTTCCCCGGTCACGGTGACACCGGCACCGACAGCCACTTCGAACTGCCGGTCATCACGCACTCGCTCGAGGAATGGCGGCGTCTGGACGCCCCGCCCTTCCGCGCGGCGATCGCCGCCGGCATCGACTCGATCATGACCGCGCACATCCTGGTGCCCGCACTCGACGACTCCGGTGACCCGGCCACGCTGTCCCGGCCCATCCTCACCGGCATCCTGCGCGAGGAACTCGGTTACGACGGCGTGGTCGTCACCGACTCCCTCGGCATGGAGGGCGTGCGCCAGAAGTACGGCGACGACCGGGTCCCGGTGCTCGCCCTGAAGGCCGGCGCCGACCAGCTGCTCAACCCGCCGGTCCTGGAGACCGCCTGGCAGGGCGTCCTGGCCGCCGTGAAGTCCGGCGAGCTCACCGAGGAACGCCTCGACGAGTCCCTCACCCGGGTCCTCATGCTCAAGGCGCGGCGCGGGCTGCTCGACGACCCGTACGTCACCCACCGCGGCGTGGACCGGGTGGTCGGCACCCGCGGCCACCTGGCGGAGGCCGACCGGATCACCGGACGCACCGTCACCCTGCTGGCGAACCAGGGGGCGCTGCCGCTGCCCGCGCACCGCCGGCTGCTGGTCGTCGGCGCCGACCCTGCCGCGCCCTCGGGCACCGGCGGGCCGCCCACCGCGGTGCTCGGCGCGGCCCTGGCCGGCCTCGGGCACACCGCGCAGGTCCTGTCGACCGGGACCGCGCCGGGCCAGGCCGTGATCGACCAGGCGGTGGCCGCCGCGCGGGACAAGGACGCCGTGGTGGTGGCCACGTACAACGTCACCGGGGCGTCGACGGGTCAGATCGCGCTGGTGGCCGCGCTCGTCGCCACAGGTGTGCCGGTGGTGCAGATCGCGATCCGCAACCCCTACGACGTCGCCCGGCTGGACGGGGTGGCCGCCGCGCTGGCCACCTACGGCTGGACGGACGTGTCGATGCGTGCGGCCGCACGGGTGCTGGCGGGCAAGGTACGGCCGAGCGGCAAGCTGCCGGTGGCCGTTCCGGCGGCGGACGACCCGGCGCGGACGCTCTACCCCGTCGGCTGGGGCCTGCGGTACTGAACCCGCCGCGCGCGGGGCGGCCCCTCCCGGGAACAGGTCACGCCACCTATCCTGCCGAAAACGGGCAACTCGCCCGGGGGTACGGGTGGGGGGCCGCCATGCGCGTGTTGTCCGGGCAACTCCTGGGTGCGGCATGGCTGGTCGCCGTGCTGCTCGCCGCCTGCTCGCCGGGCGCGGGCGGCACGGGCAGCAGCGCCGCCGGCCCGGACGTCCCGCCCGCCACGCACGCCGCGGTCTTCCTGGACCAGGGGGAGTGCGCGGCCGGCGACCCGGTGGGCTCCTACCGGGAGGTGGCGTGCTCGGACCCGGGCGCCCGGGCCCGGGTCGTCGGCCGGCTGTACGGGCTGCTGCCCGCCTCGCCGTCGCCCGCTCCCCCGCCCACCACACGGGCCGGCGACCGCTGCCCGCCGACCACGGACTTCCTGCTCACCGTCACCGCCGCCCGTCCCCAGGGGTACGCCTGCATGCGCAACCTGAAGGCCCCGCACCCAGGGGATCCCGGCGGGGGCGGCGGGCCCCGGACGATCGCGGGCGACTGCCTCTACAGCTCCCGGAAGGGACAGGTGAAGGAGACGCCCTACGACGGGTCCGGGCCGCACGCCCCGCAGTTCCGGGTCGTGGAACTGGCCCGCGAGCGCCGGTCCTGCCCCCGGGGGACGGCGCTGTACGTCGGGGTGGGCGGCGGGCCGGCGGGCGTGGGATGCGCCCGCCGGCTCTGACACCCGATCAGAAGGGCAGCCGGCCGGCGGCCTCGGTGCTCCGGTCGAGCTTGGCGTCGTAGGCCGCCAGCGGCTTGGCCGCCTCGGGGTCGGCACGTACGGCCGCGGGGGCGACACCGGCCCACTCCAGCACCTCGGCGGTGGCCTTCGCCTTGTCGGCCGCGCCCAGCGCGCCGATGACCGCGCCGTGGTTGGCGCCGGGCGCCCACATCACGTACGAGTCGTGCGCCCCCCGCGAGAGGCGGAACGGCTCGGCCCCCCAGGGGTCGTTCTGCCCGTAGACGAAGAGCATGCGCTCGGCGTGGTGGCGCACCCAGGTGTCGACGTCGTGCATCGCGCGGGGCTGGAAGCGCATCGGGATGGAACGCGGCACGTAGGAACGCGGCTGGTAGATCCCGGGGTAGCGCAGCAGGCCCTTCAGGTGCGGGGTCGCGAAGGTCGGAGCGCCGAGCTGCGTGCCCGCCTGGTAGTAGTACGGCGTGTAGTACTCCAGGCCCTGGTCGGTGTAGAAGTCGAAGCCGGAGACGGAGTCGACGAAGGAGTAGAGGGCGTCCGTGGTGGCGGTCGCCGCGGGCACGTCCGCGCATTCCGACTGCTGGTGGTACTGCCAGAAGGCCCACACCAGGTCCAGCACCACGTTCTCGTACGCCTTGTCCGCGCTGCCGACGGTGGTGAAGGTCAGCCCGTTGTCGGCGGCGTACTGCTGGTAGCGGGCGACGATCTCGCCGCGGCGGACGAGTGCCTCGCGCTGCACGGCGTTCAGCCGCGCCCGGCAGTCGGCGGTGCCGACGGTGCGGAAGAAACGGGTGTAGGCGGAGTCCTCGTCGTTGACCACGTCGTTGGGGGCGACGTAGGCGACGGTGCCGGCCATGTCGTGCGGGTAGAAACGGCGGTAGTACGTGGCCGTCATGCCGCCCTTGCTGGCGCCGGTGGCGAGCCAGTTCCCGGCGTAGATCCGGCTCAGCGCCCGGTGGATGCGGTGCTGGTCGCTGGCGGCCTGCCAGATGTCGAGCTTCGACCAGTCGGCGGGGGCGGGACGGGACGGGGTGAAGAAGCGGTACTCCATGGAGACCTGGTTGCCGTCCACGATCTGCGTCGGCTCGCGGCGGGAGGGGGTCGTGGAGAGGCCGTAGCCGGAGGTGTAGAACACGGTGGGCCGGTCGGTCCCCTTGTGCAGCACGGTGATCCGCTGCTGGAACGTCCCCTTGGACGGGTGCCGGTGGTCCACCGGCTGCGTGTAGTCGAGGACGAAGAAGCGGTATCCGGTGACCGGCTTCTCCTCGATCAGGCTCATCCCGGGTATCGCCAGGATGCGGTCCTTGATGTCCGGCTCGTCAGCGGTCGCGGTGGCGGCTCCACCGCCGGCGGTGCCTATGAGCAACACCAGCGCCAGCAGCCATCTGAGCGCGTTGCGCATGCCCCCTCCTTCGGGGTTCGACGGGCGTCGCCCGTGAACCTATGAGGAGGAAGTGGCCCGCCGCCAGGGGGCGTTGGGCAAAGAGCGGCGGCCCGGACCACAGGGGTCCGGGCCGCAAAAGCGCGAAGGCGGTGCCTAGGCGACGGCCTCGCTGCTCTCGTCCTCGCCGACGAAGGTGCGCCACAGCTCGGCGTAGCGGCCGTCGGCGGCGAGGAGCTGCTCGTGCGTGCCGTCCTCGACGACCCGGCCGTGGTCGAGGAGGACGACCCGGTCGGCGCGGGCGGCGGTGGTCAGCCGGTGGGCGACGACCAGGGTGGTGCGGCGTACGGCGAGCCGGTCGGCGGCCCGGTTGACCAGGGCCTCGGTGGCCAGGTCCAGGGCGGCCGTCGCCTCGTCGAGCAGCAGGACGTCGGGGTCGACCAGCTCGGCGCGGGCCAGGGCGATCAACTGCCGCTGTCCGGCGGAGAGGTTGCGGCCCCGCTCGGAGACCGCGTGCAGGTAGCCGCCGTCCAGCGTGGCGATCATGTCGTGGGCGCCGACGGCCCGGGCCGCGGCCTCGACCTCGGCGTCGGTGGCGTCCATCCGCCCGTAGGCGATGGCGTCGCGGACCGTCCCCTCGAAGAGGTAGGCCTCCTGCGGGACGACGCCGAGCCGCTGACGGTAGCCGGTCAGGTCGAGCTCGCGGATGTCCTGGCCGTCGACGAGGACCGCACCCGAGGTCGGGTCGTAGAACCGGGCCACCATCTTGACCAGGGTCGACTTGCCCGCGCCCGTCTCGCCGACGAAGGCCACCGTCTGGCCCGCGGGGATCCGCAGGTCGATCCCGGACAGCGCCTCGGCGCCCTCCTCGGTGTAGCGGAAGTGCACGTCGTGGAAGGCGATCTCGCCGCGCAGCCGGCCGACGCCGCGCGGGGACCCGGCGGGCGGGGTGGCGGTCGGCGTGCGCAGCAGCTCGCGGATGCGGCCCAGGGACACCGACGCCTGCTGGTAGCCGTCGAAGACCTGCGAGAGCTGCTGCACGGGCGAGAAGAACAGGTCGATGTAGAGCAGGTAGGCCACCAGGGCGCCTGCGGTGAGCGTGCCCGCGCCGACGCGGTGGGCGCCGACGATCAGCACCAGGGCGGCGGCGACGCTGGACAGCAGCTGCACGAAGGGGAAGTACACCGAGATCAGCCACTGCCCGCGCACACGCGCCCGACGGTAGGCGTCGCTGCGGTCGGCGAAGCGCTCGGCGCCACCGCGCTCGCCCCGGAAGGCCTGCACGACGCGGAGCCCGGCGACGTGCTCCTGCAGGTCGGCGTTGACGACGCTGACCCGTTCCCGGGCCAGCTCGTAGGCCTTCACGGACTTGCGGCGGAAGACCCAGGTGGCGACGAAGAGCACCGGCAGGGTGGCGAAGACGATCAGCGCCAGCTGGACGTCGATCACCAGCAGCGCGACCAGGATGCCGAGGAAGGTGAGCACGCTGACGAGCGCGGTGACCAGTCCGGTCTGCAGGAACGTCGACAGCGCGTCGACGTCGGTCGTCATCCGGGTCATGATGCGGCCGCTCAGCTCGCGCTCGTAGTAGTCGAGCCCGAGCCGGTGCAGGTGGGAGAAGATCTTCACCCGGAGCGTGTAGAGCACGCGCTCGCCGGTACGGCCGGTCAGGCGCGTGGAGCCCCACTGCGCGCCCCACTGCGCGGCGACCACGGCCAGCCCCAGCAGCGAGGCGGCCCAGACGGCGCCGAGCGCGGCCTGCCGCACACCGGAGTCGATGCCGTGCCGGATCAGGACCGGCAGCAGCAGCCCGGCCAGCGCGTCGACGGCGACGAACAGCAGGCTGAGCAGCAGGGGGCCGCGGAAGCCGCGCAGCAGACTGCGCAGGCCGAAGTCCTTCTCGACGGAGGCCGCCTGGTCCTCGTCGACGTCCGGGGTGTCCAGGGCCGGGGGCAGCGCCGCCACCTGCGCGAGCAGCTCGGGGGTGGCGGGCATCCCGGCCATGGCCGAGGCCATGCCGCCCGGGCCGCCGCGCGCGGCGGCCGGGGAGGGCGCCGACTGCGTCCGCCCGGTGTCCTCGTCGCGGTGCCGGCGGTCCTGCGGCCACAGGGCCGCCGTCACGCCGCCCTCCGCGGGCGCCTCGGTGGCGGGACGTGCCGCCGGGGCCGCGATCGCGCCCTCGCCGGGCCACTCGGTCAGCGGCACGACCTCGCCCGCGGGGTCGTGGGTGACGACGTCCGAGCCGAGCTCGTCGGGGTCGGTGAGCAGCCGCCGGTACAGCGCGCAGCGGGCCTCCAGCTCCTCGTGGGTGCCCACGTCGACCAGCCGGCCGGCCTCCAGCACGGCGATCCGGTCGGCGAGGGCGAGGGTGGAGCGCCGGTGGGCGATGAGCAGCGTCGTGCGGCCCGCCATCACCTCGCGCAGCGCGTCGTGGATCTCGGCCTCGACGCGGGCGTCCACGGCGGAGGTCGCGTCGTCCAGGACGAGCAGCCGCGGGTCGGTGAGGATGGCGCGGGCCAGGGCGACGCGCTGGCGCTGGCCGCCGGAGAGGGTCAGTCCCTGCTCGCCGACGACGGTCGCGTACCCCTCGGGCAGGGCGCTGATGAACTCGTCCGCCTGGGCGTGCCGGGTCGCGGTGAGGATCTGCTCGTCGGTGGCGTCGGGGTGGCCGTAGGCGATGTTGGCGCGGACGGTGTCGGAGAACAGGAAGCTGTCCTCCGGGACGAGCCCTATGGCGTCGCGCAGGGAGTCGAAGGTGAGCTCGCGCACGTCGCGGCCGCCGACGCGGACGGCGCCGCCGGTCACGTCGTAGAAGCGGGGCAGCAGCAGCGAGACGGTCGACTTGCCGCTGCCGGAGGCGCCGACGACGGCGACGGTCTCGCCGGGCTCGACGGTCAGCGAGAAGTCGTCCAGCACGGGACGGGTGCGGTCGTAGCCGAAGCTGACGTGGTCGAACTCGACGGTGGCCGGGGCCTCGCGGGGCAGCTGCCCGGCGCCCTCCTCCAGGCTGGGCCGGGTGTCGATGAGCTCGGTGACGCGCTCGACCCCGGCCCTGGCCTGCTGGCCGACGGTGAGCATCATCGTGAGCATGCGCACCGGGCCGGTCAGCTGGGCGAGGTAGGTCGAGAACGCGACGAAGGTGCCCAGGGTGATCTGGCCCTTCACGGCCATCCAGCCGCCGAGCGCCAGCATGCCGACCTGCCCGAGCGAGGGCACCGCCTGGAGCGCGGGACCGTAGCGCGCGTTGAACCTGATGGTGCGCAGCCGTCCGGCGAAGAGGCGCTCGCTGACCGAGCGCAGCTTGGACATCTCCTGCTGCTCCTGGCCGAAGCCCTTCACGACGCGGACGCCGGTCACCGAGCCGTCCACGATCCCGGCGACGGCGGCGGCCTGGCCCTGGGCGTACCAGGTGGCGGGGAAGAGCCGCTTGCGGCTGCGGTCGGCCAGGAACCACAGGGCGGGCGCGACGGCGAGGGCGATCAGGGTCAGCATCGGCGAGAGCACGAACATCACGACGATCGACAGGACGAAGAGCAGGACGTTGCCGATCATCATGGGCGCCATGAAGAGCAGGCCCTGGATGAGCTGCAGGTCACTGGTGGCCCGGCCGACGACCTGGCCGGTGTTGAGCTCGTCCTGGCGCGCGCCGTCCAGCCGGGTGAGCGAGTGGAACATGTCGGTGCGCATGTCGTGCTGCACGTCGAGGGCGAGCCTGCCGCCGTAGAAACGCCGCAGGAAGGTCATCAGGTAGACCACGACCGCGGCGGCGATCAGCACGGCCGCCCAGGGGGCGAGCGGCTTGTCGTGCTTGACGATGACGTCGTCGATGATCAGCTTGGGGACGAGCGGCACGAGGGCCATCACGGCCATGCCGGCGAGCGAGGAACCGAGCGCGAGGCCCACGTTCCCCCGGTAGCGCCAGCAGTACCCCATCAGCCGCCGCAGCCAGCCCTCGGCCCTCACGGCCTCGCCGGCCTTCGCTTCGTCGTCCTTCGCCGCCACCCGGTGTCCTCCCGTCCCGTCCTTTTCGCCGGAGGATCACAACGCCCTGGAGTGCGGATTTCATCCTCCCGCAACAAAACTACGACGAGGGTCCGACAACGCTCGGGCGGAGGTCTCGGGACAAAGTCTGACGAAACGTTTCCCCCTTGGCCGGGACCGGGCGCCGGTTCACCCCAGGTGCGTCGGCGCGAACATCCGCAGCAGCACGGGGAGCACGACCACGCAGGGGCCGGGCGCCGCGAGGGCGTCCGCGAGGTCGTCCCGGAGCCGCTCGGGGCTCGTGCGGACCGCCGGGACGCCGAAGGCGCCGGCGAGTGCGACGAAGTCCGGCCGGGCCAGCTCGGTGCCGGTGGCCTCGCCGAAGGCGTCCGTCATGTACTCGCGCAGGATGCCGTAACCGCCGTCGTCGACGATCAGCCAGGTGACGGGCAGGCCGTACTGCCGGGCCGTGGCGAGCTCGGCGATCGAGTACATCGCGCCGCCGTCGCCCGACACGGCCAGCACCGGCCGGGTGCGGTCCGCGGCGGCAGCGCCCAGCGCGGCGGGGAAGCCGTAGCCGAGACCGCCGGCGCCCTGGGCGGAGTGCATCGGGCCGGGCCAGGCGGACCAGGCCCAGTAGGCGAGGATCGTCATGTCCCAGAAGCTGGGAGCGTCCTCGGGGAGGGCGTCGCGGACGGCGGCGAGGACGCGCTGCTCCAGGCCGAGGTCCTGGCCGTCGAGACGCTCCCGGACCCGCTCCAGCAGTGCCGCCACCGCCTCGGGCGCGCCCGCGTCGCGGCGCTCGTCCACGGCCGCGGCGAGCGCGCCGAGGGCGAGCCGGGCGTCGGCGTGGATGCCGAGCGCCGGGTGGTTGGACTCCAGCTTGCCGAGGTCGGCCTCGACCTGGATCACCCGGCCGCGCGGGCGGAAGGTGTGGTAGTTCGAGGAGAGCTCGCCCAGCCCGGATCCGACGACCAGCACGACGTCGGCCTCCTCCAGGAAGTCCGTGGTGTGCCGGTCCTCCAGCCAGCTCCGCAGCGACAGCGGGTGCTCCCACGGGAAGGCCCCCTTGCCGCCGAAGGTGCAGGCGACCGGGGCGTCGAGCCGCTCGGCGAGGGCGCGCAGCTCGGCCTCGGCCCCCGCGCGCACGACACCGCCGCCGGCCAGCACGACCGGCCGCTCGGCGCGGGACAGCAGCGCCGCCGCCTCGGCGATCAGCTCGGCGCGAGGACGCAGCGGCCGGGGCCCGGCCGCCAGTTCCCCGACCGGCGGCACCGTGACGGGGGCGAGCAGCACGTCCTGCGGGATCTCCACCCAGACCGGCCCGTACGGCGCGGTCAGCGCCGACTCCCAGGCGGCGGCGAGGGCCGAGGGGATCTGGGAGGCGGTGCGGACGGTGTGCACCGACTTGACGATGTCGCGGAACGACGCCTTCTGGTCGGCGAGCTCGTGCAGGTAGCCGTGGCGGCCGCCGCCGAGCCCGGCGACCGGCACCTGGCTGCCGATGGCGACGACCGGCGCCGAGGCGGCGGCCGACTCCTGCAGGGCGGCGAGCGTCATCAGCGCGCCGGGGCCGGTGGAGACCAGCAGCGGCGCGGCGCCGCCCGTGACGCGGGCGTACGCGTCCGCGGCGAAGCCCGCGTTGTTCTCCACGCGCAGGCCCACGTACTCCAGCTTCGAGCGCCGCAGCGCGTCGAAGGCGCCCAGCGCGTGCTGCCCGGGCAGGCCGAAGACCGTCGTCGCGCCGAGCGCCGTCAGGGATTCGACGACCAGGTCGCCGCCGTTGCGCCCGCTCATGCGCGGCCGGCCGCGATCTGCCGGGTCATGATCGTGGTCAGCTCGTACGCGGTGTGGGAAGCCGCGACGCTGGTGATCTCGGCGTGGTCGTAGGCGGGGGCGACCTCGACGACGTCGGCGGAGATCAGGTGGCAGGAGGCCAGGCCCCGCAGGATCTCCAGCAGCTCGCGGGAGGTGATGCCGCCGGCCTCGGGGGTGCCGGTGCCGGGGGCGTGGGCCGGGTCGAGGACGTCGATGTCGATGGAGATGTACAGGGGGCGGTCGCCGATGCGCTCGCGCAGCTGCTGGGCGACCTCGTCGGCGCCGCGCCGGTAGACGTCGGCGGAGGTGACGATGCCGAAGCCCATCTTCTCGTCGTCGGTGAGGTCCTGCTTGCCGTACAGCGGGCCGCGGGTGCCGACGTGGGAGAGCGCGGAGGTGTCGAGGACGCCCTCCTCCACGGCCCGGCGGAACGGGGTGCCGTGGGTGTACTCGGCCCCGAAGTAGGTGTCCCAGGTGTCGAGGTGGGCGTCGAAGTGGAGCAGGGCGACCGGGCCGTGCTTGCGGGCCATGGCGCGCAGCAGGGGCAGTGAGATGGTGTGGTCGCCGCCGAGGGTCATCAGGCGGGCGCCGGTGTCGAGCAGGTCGTCGGCGGCGGCCTGGATCGTCTCGACGGCCTCGTTGATGTTGAACGGGTTGGCGGCGATGTCACCGGCGTCCGCGACCTGGGCGAGGGCGAAGGGCGAGGCGTCCTGCGCCGGGTTGTACGGGCGCAGCAGACGGGAGGCCTCGCGGATCGCGTTGCCGCCGAAGCGGGCGCCGGGGCGGTAGGAGACGCCCGCGTCGAAGGGCACGCCGACCACGGCGACGTCGGTGGTGCCGACCTCGTCGAGGCGCGGGAGCCGCGCGAACGTGGCGGGACCGGCGTACCGCGGGGTGCGGGAGGAGTCGATGGGGCCGCGCGGTTCGGTGCTGCTCATGGGTAACTGCCTTCTTTCGTACGCTTCGTTGCGCTCTGCTCGCTTTGTGACTTTATCCGACCGGAACGGTCCCCTCGGCGGCCGGGACGGGAGTCCGTCCGGCCAGCCGCTCCCGCCAGGCCGCCAGCACGGCGGCATCGGTCGGCTTGGTGGCGAGGCTCACCGCGACGTAGACGACGAGGGAGGCCAGCAGGCCGTAGTAGACCGGCTCGTTGGCCAGGATGCCCTTCCAGACCATCAGGCCCACGACGGCCAGGCCGCCGACGGCCACCGAGGCGAGGGCGCCCGCCGCGGTGCCGCGCCGCCACAGCAGACCGCCGAGGATCGGTACCAGCAGCCCGCCGACGAGCAGGTTGTACGCCACGGTCAGCGCCTCGACGACGTTGTTCAGCGCGATGGCGGTGACGATGACGACCACGCCCATGATCAGGATGAAGACGCGGTTGCCCGAGACCTCGTCGTGCGCGCTCTCTTCGCCGTCCCGCCCGCGGCCGACCACGCCGCGCAGCCGCGACCAGATGTCGTTGTTGGCCACGGTGGCGCAGGCGATCAGCGCGCCGGAGGAGGTGGACATCACCGCGGAGAGCGCGGCGGCCAGCACCAGGCCGCGCACGCCCACCGGCAGCGCGTCCTTGACGATGGTGGCGAAGGCGTCGTCGGCCGCGGCCAGGTTCGGGTACAGCACCTTGGCGGCGGTGCCGATGACGGCGCCGGCGATCGCGTAGACGAGGCAGTAGACACCGGCGACGGTGCCGCCGAGCTTGGCGATCCTGTCGCTGCGGGCGGTGAACACGCGCTGCCAGATGTCCTGGCCGATGAGCATGCCGAAGGTGTAGATCAGCACGTAGGTGAAGATCGTCTGCCCGCCGATGCCCAGGGGCGCGAAGTACTCGCTCGGCAGCTGCGCCTTCATCTCCGCGAAGCCGCCCGCCTTGATCACCGCGATCGGCAGCAGCAGGACCAGCACGCCGAGGGTCTTGACCACGAACTGCACCATGTCGGTGAGCGTGATCGACCACATGCCGCCCAGCGTGGAGTACGCCACCACGACGGCGCCGCCCAGGATGATCGCCAGGGTGCGGTCCATCCCGAACAGGACGTCGAAGATCGTCGCGTAGGCGATCGTCGAGGTCACCGCGAGCATCAGCGTGTACGCCCACATGACGATGCCGGAGATGACGCCGGCCGAGCCGCCGTAGCGCAGGTCGAGCATCTCGGAGACGGTGTAGACCTTCAGGCGGGCGATGCGGGCCGAGAAGAAGACGCTCAGCGCCAGCAGGCCGAGGCCGATGGTGAAGACCATCCAGGCGCCGGACAGGCCGTACTGGTAGCCGAGGCCGACGCCGCCGATGGTGGAGGCGCCGCCGAGGACGATCGCGGCCATGGTGCCGGAGTACATCGACGGGCCCAGCCTGCGGCCGGCGACCAGGAACTCGCTCTTGGACCTGGCGCGGCGCATGCCCCACCAGCCCACGGCGAGCATGCCGGCCAGATAGCCGATGATCACGGCGTAGTCGACGGCCATGAACCCTCCTCCATCGGTCGCGCGGGCGGAGCCGCGGGCTTTCCTTTGCGGCGACGATAGGCGGCCGGGAAGAAGCGCTGAAGTGTACGTTTCATCCATCGCACCCGGTCCGGATGGAGGAAACGCACATGACTCCCCCGCGTCAGGACCTGGCGCCGCCCACGCCGCCGATCCCGCTCGCCACCCTGCTCGCCCTGCCCGACCTCGGGCTGCGCCAGGTCGCGGGACCGTCCGCGGCCGACCGGGACGTCCGCGTCCAGTGGGTGCACACCAGTGAGATGGAGGACCCCTTCCCGTACCTGCTCGGCGGGGAGCTGCTGCTGACCGCGGGGGTGCACTTCGCGTCGGCGGCGGGCGCCGGCGCCTACCTGGACCGCTACGTGGCCCGCACGGTCGAGGCGGGGGCGGCGGCGCTCGGATTCGGTCTCGCCCCGGTGCACGACGAGACCCCGGCGGCGCTGGTCGCCGCCTGCGACCGGCACGCCCTGCCGCTGGTGGAGGTGCCGCCGCGGACCCCCTTCACCGCCGTCGCGCGGGCCGTCTGGCAGGCCATGGGCGAGGCCCGGGTCCGTGAACTGCGGCACGTCACCGAGGCACAGCAGGCCCTCGCCGCGGCCGCCGGGCGCCCGGACCCCGTGCCCTCGGTGCTGCGCAGGCTCGCCGGCCGCCTGGGCGCGTGGGCCGCGCTGATCGCCCCGGACGGTTCCGAGGTGTACGCGGCGGGCACCGCCCCGGACCCGCAGGCGCGTGCGGCGGCGGCACGGCTGGCCGGGGTGGTCCTGCCGGCGACGGACGCGCACGCGCCCTCCTCGGCGACCGACACCCACGGCGGGACGCGCCTGTCGGCGTACGCGCTGGCCGGCGGCCCCCCGAGCGAGCGGCCGGCGCTCGTCCTGGTCACGGGCCGCCCCGATCCGGGCGACCACGCGGTCGCCAACGTCGCCGCGGTCCTGCTCTCCCTGCTCACCGGCCCGCACCTGGGCAGCGCGGAGGCGGGCCGGTCGGCGGCGCTGGTGCGGCTGCTGCTGGGCGCGGAGCCGCAGGAGGTGGCCCCGCTGCTGGGAACGGAGTCCCGCTGGGCCGTCGTGCACGCCCGCAAGCGCGGCGGCCCGGCCGGACCGCTGGCGGCGGCCGCGCTCGGCGCGGCGCTGGGCACCGCGCTGATCGAGCCGGGCGGCACCGTCGTACGCCTGCTCCTGCCGGCCGGCCGCGAGGTGACCGCCCAGCCGGGGTGGACCCTCGGGGTGAGCGGCCCGGTCGCGGTGGCCTCCCTCGTCACCGGGGACGGCCAGGCCGCGGGCGCGCTGCGCCGGGCGGTCGCCACCCGTGCGCCGCTGGTGATCCATCGCGGAGCCGGGCCCGGCATGAGCGGACTGGTCACCCCGGACGACGCCCGGTCCAGGGCGCGGGAGCTGCTGGCGCCGGTGGCGGACTCGCCCGCCCTGGTGGAGACGCTGCGCACCTGGATCGGCCTGCACGGGAGCTGGGACCGTACGGCCGTCGCCCTGGAGGTGCACCGCAACACCGTGCGCCAGCGCATCGGGCGCGCGGCGACCCTGCTGGAGGCGGACCTGGACGACCCGGACGTACGCATGGAGCTGTGGTTCGCGCTGCGCTGGCTGTGAACCCGTACGCCCCGCCGCGGCGGGCTTTCTGACGTCCCGGCAGGAGGTAACGGACCGGCGTCGATCGGCGGCCCCCCGCACGCACGTCCGACAGCAGGCGACAATGGGGGTCATGCTGCCCCATGTCACCGTGCCGTCCCGCAAGGCCCTCGCCGACCACCTCGTACGCACGCGCATCGCGGGCGACGTCGCCACCCCCCGCGAGAACAACCGCTCTCACTACCGCAGACTCGCCGAGGGCGACCGCCACTACTGGTTCGGCCTGGAGTTCGGCGAGCGCTGGACGGACGAGGAGGCGGTGCTGGCGGTCATGGCCGAGCGCTGCGGGGTCGTGGCCGACCCCGGGTACCTCCTGGGGCAGGACACCATCGACCCCGAGCTGACGATCAGCGCCCTGGACCGGGCCGCCCGGATGCTCTGCAAGGCCGTGGAGGGCGGGCAGCGGGTGCTGTTCGCCACCGGCCACCCCGGCGGCCTGCTGGACGTCCACCGCACCCTGGCCGCGGCCGTGCGGGCCGCCGGCGCCGAGGTCGTCGCGATCCCCGGCGGGCTGTCCACCGACGAGGGCGGCGTCTTCCAGTTCTGCGACGTGGCCATGCTGGAGCGCGGCGCCACGCTGTGGCACACCCACTCCCCCGGCCCGATGGCGGCGGTCCTCGACGCGCTGGCCGCACAGGGCCGGCCGCTGCCCGACCTGGTCGTCGCCGACCACGGCTGGGCGGGGTGCGCCGGACAGCGCGGCATCGACGCGATCGGCTTCGCGGACTGCAACGACCCGGCCCTTTTCCTCGCCGAGGCGGAGGGCACGGTCTCGGTGACCGTCCCGCTGGACGACCACGTCACCGACCCGCGCCACTACGACGCGATGACCGCCTACCTGCTGGACGCGGCGGGCCTGACCGGCTCCGCATGACAGGGGGCCACGCCCCCGAGGGGGCGTGGCCCGCCACTCCCGACGGGCCCCGAGCCGCCGTCCTTCCGGCGACCCGGGGCGCGATGTCGACAGGCCGGGGCCTTCGCCCCCGCCCTTGGTCCGCGACATGAGCTGTCTCTTATACACATTTCCTAGCCCACGAAACCTCTCTACACCTCGTATTCCGCCTTTCGCTTTAAAAAAAAAAAGCACACCCAGATGCAAAGATACACTCAAAGAACAGACAAGAA
>NZ_JARAVO010000179.1:0-20613 GCF_033792805.1 Streptomyces sp. PA03-1a | reverse complement strand
CGGGGGCTTCGCCTGGTGCGTCCTCACCGTCCAGCCGGGCACACCGGTCGCGGTAGACGTCGGCACAGGAGGAGCGGGCGGGCCCGCAAGCGGCTTCCCTGGCACACCCAGCACGGTGGACAACGGTCTCGGCGAGGTCGTAACCGCCGGTGGCGGCGCGCTCGGGGGATTTACAGCCGGTGGCGTCGGTGGCACGGCCGACTGTCCTGGCCAGGGCACGGTCCGCCAAGGCAACAACGGCGCAAACGGCACCCTCACCGGTCCGATCGGTGAGCCGGGTGGCCAGGGAGGCCGTCCTGCGGTGGACGGCATCATCCAGCCAGCACCCCAGGGCGCAGGCATCGGCGGATCAGGCGGCGCACGCACCATCGGCCTCCCCGCCTTCGGCGAGAACGGCGGCCCCGGATACGTCGTCATCTGGTGGTAAACCGCCGGCGGCCCGGCGCACCAT
Organism: Streptomyces sp. PA03-1a; assembly: GCF_033792805.1. Taxonomy (NCBI): domain Bacteria; kingdom Bacillati; phylum Actinomycetota; class Actinomycetes; order Kitasatosporales; family Streptomycetaceae; genus Streptomyces; species Streptomyces sp. PA03-1a. The sequence continues at coordinate 20,162 of NZ_JARAVO010000179.1, read as the reverse complement.
CCGGTGCGCCGGGCGCGGGCGCCACCACCGACGAGGGCGGCCGCGGACTTTTCCTCGTGGCCCAGTGCTCCCACCGCTGGGGAACCCGCTACCACGCCACCGGCAAGACCATCTGGGCAGAACAGCCACTCAACGACGTCCCGTAGCCCCGAGAAGCAAGCAGAAGGCCCAGGTCAGCCGGTACGATTTCGGAATCCTGGGCCCGGAACCTTCGTCTCGGTGAGGGGCGCCGCGCCACTTACGCGCCAGATGGCCCAGCGTCGGCCGCTTGACCTGCCTGATCTGATCGTTCGCGTGGGCACGGCCACATTCCGAGACCCATCGGTCCGGGTCAGCTCGGTTCGGGGACGGCGATCTCCCGCTTGAGGATTTTGCCGGTGGGTCCCTTGGGCAGGGCGTCCACGAGCCAGACCTCGCGTGGGTACTTGTACGGCGCCAAGCGGTCGCGGACGAACTCCCGCAGTTCCTCCGCGCCCGTCGCCGTGCCGGGCCGCAGGGCAACCACGGCGGCGACCTCCTCGCCGAGAGTGGGGTGCGGGATGCCGATGACGGCGGCCTCGGCCACGGCGGGGTGCTTGTACAGGACCTCCTCGATCTCGCGCGGGTAGACGTTGAAGCCGCCGCGGATGACGAGGTCCTTCTTGCGGTCGACGATGTAGAAGTAGCCGTCGTCGTCGACCCTGGCCAGGTCGCCGGTGCGCAGCCAGCCGTCCACGACGGTCTCCGCGGTCGCTTCCGGGCGTCCCCAGTAGCCGGCCATCACGTTGTGGCCGCGCACGCACAGTTCGCCGACACCGTCCTGCGGGTCGAGGAGACGCATCTCCACGCCCTCGATCGGGGTGCCGATGGAGCCCGGCTTGCGAGGCCGGTCCAGGTGGTTGAAGGAGGCAACGGGGGAGGTCTCGGACATGCCGAAGCCCTCCAGGACGGCGCAGCTGAAGGCGGTCTCGAAGGTGTGTAGGACCTCCACCGGGAGAGGGGCGCCGCCGGACGCACACAGCCGCAGCGAGCTCGTGTCGTGTCGCGCGGGGTCGTTCAGTCGCTCGGCGAGCATCGCGGCGTACATGGTGGGAACGCCCTCGAAGATCGTGACCTGTCGTTCCGCGATGGTGCGCAGGGCCTGGGCGGGGTCGAAGCGGGCCAGCAAGGTGAGCCGGGCGCCGGCGCTGACGGCGGCGTTCATGGCGCAGGCCTGGCCGAAGGCGTGGAACAGCGGCAGGCAACCCATGACGACGTCGTCCGGGGTTAGCCGCATCAGGGTGCGCGCGGCGATCTCGGCGTTGCGCGCCAGGTTGGCATGCGTGAGCATGGCGCCCTTGGGCGCTCCGGTGGTACCGGAGGTGTAGAGGATGACGGCGAGATCGTCGCCGTCGAGGGGCTCCGGCTGAGCCGGGTTCGGATGGTTGGCCAGCAGGTCCTCCAGCGCTCCGGGGGCGACGGGAACGATGGTGGTCGCGGTGCCCTCGGCGCCGGCCCGGGCCTGGTCGGCCACCCCATTCCAGGTCAGGAGGAACTCCATGCCGGAGTCGCGTACGTAGTGCGCGATCTCGCGCGGCTTGAGCAACGGGTTCATCGGTACGACGACGGCCCCAGCGCGGAGGATGCCGTAGTACAGGACCGGGAACTCCGTCAGATTCGGCAGCATCAGCCCCACTCGGTCGCCGGGACGCACGGCCTGGGCAGCTAGGAAGGCCGCGGTGCGGCCGGCGATGGCGTCCAACTCGGCATAGGTGAGGGCGTGGTCGCCGAGCTCGACGGCGACACGGTCGCCGTGGGCGTGCGCGGAGGCGGCGAGGAAGTCGGTGAGATGCATGGGGGCCGTTTCTGGTCAGCCGCGGAGCGCGGAGGCGAAGAGAGCGGGCAACTGGGCGACGCCGGGTGCGGCGGTGAAGCGGGTGAGTCGTTCGAGGGTGGTTCGGCCGGTACGGCTAGTGACGAAATACGGCGGGCGCGGAGAGAGCGAGGGGGAGCCGGTGAACAGGCCGCGTGGGGCGGGCGCGAACGGCGCGCGCAGCACCGTCTTCTCGACGCCGGTGAGCATGAAGGCGTTGTGGACGAAGTCGGTTCCGCTGCCGATGGCCTGGCGAGTGTGCCCGGGGTGGGCGCCCCAAGGGGTGTAGCCGAGCAAGAACCCGACACCAGACCAGCAGTTGACGCCCAAGGTTCCGTAGCGTAGCGCGGCGACGGCCTCGTGCACCGCGGCCGCGGCGGCCTTCTCGGTCCGCGGGTGGACGATCAGGGTGGCGCCGAGCGTGCCGGGCAGAGCGTGGTTGGCGAAGTCGACGGCGTGGCGCAGGAATTCCCCGGGGGTGCCGCCGGGGAGCCGTACGACGCCGAGGGCGCTGGCGAAGACCTCGCCGGTCAGGAAGGGGTCGTCGTGGCCGGCGATGTCCGGGATCAGGATCCGGCTGTTGTCGCCGAGCACTTCGGCGGCCGGGTGGGCGTCGCGGACCGCGGTCAGGCGCTCTCCGGCGCCGGGGTAGTAGTCGGTGCGCGGCGGGAGTCGGCGCAGCACGGTCCGGATCTCGTCCAGCAGCCGCTCGCCGCCGGCCCAGCCGCGCGGCAATACGAGGACCTGGGTGGCGATGCAGTTGTGGCCGGAGTTGTTCATCTTGCTGGTCACGATGTGCTCGGCCTGGAAGCGGAAGTCCGCATCGCTCCACGGCCCCGGCACCACGATGCAGGGGCTGACTCCGCCCAGCTCGCTGGTGAAGGGCTTGGTCACCAGTGGCGCGTCGTCACGGCGCCGCTGCTCGGCCTGCTCGTCGGTGCCCCACACGATGGCGTCGTGGGTGCGGTCGCTGCCGGTCACGTGGATGGAGTCCACTTCGTCGTGGGTCGTGAGGTAGGCGCCCTCGGCGGCTCCGCCGTCGACGAACCGCAGCCAGCCACGGCCGGTGAACTCGACGAAGATCCGCTCGAAGTGGGGCCGCAGGTAGGCGTTGACCGGGTTCATCTTGGCGACGACGACCTGGCCCTCGGCGTATAGCTTGTGCAGGATGTCGAGCGCGGTGATGGAGGCGACGTTCCCGGCGCCGAGGACGAGGGCCACACCCGGACGCGCCGGCGAGCCCCGGTACTCCCCCGCCGCCTCGGCCATGACCTGCGCAGGCGTGGTCCCGGGCCGCATCCACACCTGGGCGGAGTAACCGCTGAGCAGGACGCGGTCCCAGCCGGTGGCGGGGAAGACGTCGACGTGTACGCGGTCCCCGTGCAGGCGGACGGCCGTCGCGTCGAGGGGGGCCTTGCCGACGGCGATGCGGCGCAGCACGTGGAGGAGGGCGGCGGTGTTCTGGGCGAGGGCCCAAGGGCCGCCGGCCCAGTCCTCGGCGGCCCAGGGGGAATCGGGGCCGTATCCCTTGGCGCGGGCGCCGGCCGCGGCCAGATCGGCGGCATTGTCGCGGATTCGCGGCATGAGCCGTTCCAGCAGGCCGATGCGCTCGGCGAGCGAGGTGACGGTCCAGGACTCGGCATGCAGACGCAGTTCGCTCAGCGCACGATCCAGGGACGGGATATCGAGGGTGGTGCGGTTCACGTCTCTCCTTGGCGGGGCGGACGGATGGGACGCTGGACGGTCATGCGGCCAGGCGGCGTGCGTCGCGGGCGGGGTCGATGAGGGTGACGGCCGCGATGCCTCCGGCGAGGAGCAGTACGCCCGCCACGAGCACGGCGTGCTGGTAGCCGGCGGCGCCCTGGGTGTCGACCAAGCGGCCGGTCAGGGTGGGCGCGATCAGTCCCGCCATGGTCACCACGGCATTCATCAGGCCCAGTGCGCCTCCGCGGCGGCCCTCCGGGGCGAGTTCGGCGACCGTGGTGACCGCGATGCTGGTCATCACCCCGCAGATCCCGAATCCGAGGAGGAGCAGCAGCACGGTGAGGGGGCCGCGCGGAGCTCCGGGCAGGGCGAGGCAGCCCAGAGCGGAGACGATCAGCGTGATGCCGCCGACGCGCGCCCGGGCCCACCGGCTGCTCACGCCGCGCCGCAGCAACCAGCCGGTCAGTCCTGCCTGTCCGACGATGGCCACTGCGCCGACCGTCCAGAACACGGCGATCAGGTTCGCCGCGGTGGTCGTGGTGTAGCCCAGGCCGTCGTGCAGGTAGGAGGGCAGCCACACGAGCAGCAGGGCGACGCACCAGTAGGTGCTGAAGTAAGCGACCGTGGCGCCGATCCAGGTACGGGTGCCGAGGAGGCGGCGGTAGGGGACGCCGGCCCGCGCCCGGCCGGCGGCGGTGGGCCCGGTCGTTCCCGGGGTGGTGCCCGCGTACCGGCCCTCGCGGCCGGCGAAGAGCCACACCGCCGCCCACAGCACGCCCACCGCGGCGACCACACCGAAGGCCGAACGCCAGCCGTGGTGATGGATCACCCAGGTCAGCCCGGGGGCCGCGGTCACCACCCCCAGTGCGGTGCCGACGGTGATCAGCGCGCCGGAGAGGTTCCGGCGCTCGTTGGGAAACCACGACAGGGCACTGTGCTGGGCGACGGGGAAGGCCGGACCCTCCGCCGCCCCCAGCACAATCCGCGAGGCCATCAACGCGGCCATCCCGGCGCCCAATGCCATCGGCAGCTGCGCCACCGACCACAGCAGAGCCATGACCAGCAGCAGCCACCTCGGCCGTACACGGTCGGCCAGCAGGCCCACCGCGGCTCCGCTCAGGGAGAACAGGAGGAAGAAGGCGCTGTTCGCAAGCCCGAACTCGGTCGCGGACAGTCCGAGGTCGTGGCGGATCGGGTCGGCCGCCAACCCGAGGACGGCCTTGTCGGCGAAGTTGACCATCATGAAGACCACGAGCAGCGTTGTGACGGTCCACGCGCGGCGTACGGACGTGCGGTCGGTCGCCGAGGGGGCGACGGGCGTGGCGGGGGCGACGTCGGTGTCGGTCACGGGGGCTCCGCGGGGTTCAAAGGGGCTGGGTACGGATCTCAGGCGAGCGGGACGCCGGCGATCGCAATGCGCTCCATCACGCGCCGCGCCGGGTAGTAGTCGTTGATCGCGTAGTGCTGGGTGGCGATGTTGTCCCAGATTGCGACCGAGTCGGCTTGCCAGCGGAAGCGGACCTGGTACTCGGGAACGCGGGCCTGCAGCACCAGCTCATCAAGCAGCTCGCGGCTCTCCTCGTCGGACAGACCGACAATCCGCACGGTGAACGGCTCGTTGACGTACAGGAGTCGGCGGCCCGTGCGCGGATGGCGGACGACCACCGGGTGCTCGACCGGCGGCAGCGTGGCACGCAGCGCCTCGAGTTGCTTCGGCGTCATCAGCGCGCCCCAGCTGGGTACCCAGTCGTGCACTGCGGTCAGGCCCTCGATCCGGGCCTTCATCTCCTCGGTGAGGTTGTCATAGGCGGCACCCATGTCCGCCCACATCGTGTCGCCGCCAGCGGGCGGGATCTCCACCCCTCGCAGGATGGAGCCGAGCGCCGGAGCGGCCATGAAGGAGTGGTCGCTGTGCCAGATGTTCTCGCCGCTGGCAGTCATGGCGTCCTTGGCCAGGCGAGAGACACCGACCGTGTCGCCCTTCGGGAAGAAGGGGTTCGGCTCCGGCTCGCCCCAGATTGCGGCGAGCGCCTGGTGGGTCTCGGCGTCGAAACGCTGCTGGTCGCGAAAGAAGATCACCTTCCACTCAAGCAGGGCCTGCTTGAGCTCATCGGCGAGCTCCTCGCCGATCGGCTGCGACAGGTCGACACCACCGATCTCCGCACCGATGTGCGGGGTGAGCGGCGAGATCTGCAGCTGCTGGTACGCGAACTCGGGCATCCCCGGCGCGGTGCGCTCCAACACGCGGGGGCCGTAGTGCATCAGCGGCTTGTCGACGGCAGGTCGGGGGGTGGCAAGGGCAGACATGTGGGCCTCCACGGTCGCTCTCGAAAATCGTTACGGGAAGTATCGATATTCGGGTGCGAGACGGCAAGGGCCGATCACAAGATTTTCCAAGCGGTGCGGCAGAGGCGCCGCGCGGCTCAGGCGGAGTGACAGACCGCGCGAGCCACCAGGTCGACGAGGTCCTCCGCGAGGCGCGCGTCGGGCAGCTCGCGTTCCGCCAGTAGGCGGAAGATCAGTGGCGCCGCCACCAGTGTTGCCGCGGACCGGACGTCAACGTCGGGCCTGACCTCGCCACGAGCGATCCCACGCTCAAGGATGCTGCGGGTCTCCCCCATCATTCGCCCGACGAACTCGGCATACGCGCCGCGCGCCCCGGGGTCGTCCGCGGCCGCTCCGATCATCTCTGCCATGAGCCGGTCCATACCGGGCTGCCGGTAGGCCGCCAGCCGAGCGGTGAGCACCTCGCGCAACTCCGCACGGAAATCGCCCAGGTCCGGTACGGACAGCTCGCCAATGTGCCGCTCGGCAGCTGCGATGATCATGGCCTGCTTGGTGGGCCAGCGTCGGTAGATGGCCGGCTTGCTCACCCCGGCACGCGCCGCGACGGCGTCCATGGTGACGGCGCCGATCCCCTGCTCCGTCACCAGCTCGATGACGGCAGTCAGGGCAGCACTCGCCACCCGCTCGTCCCGCGGGCGCCCCGGCCCGCGATCCGCCTTTCGCGCCTGTATACCGACCACGGATCGAGCATACGAGCTCGGCCGGCCTCACCGGCCGAAGGTCCGCGCCACGGTTCACCCAGTGGCTGGCATTGTGATTGTGATCACGCGTGCTGAAAGCAGTACGGCCCCTGCATGCGGCCGCCACGCCCGCATACAACCGGGACGCCTCGTAGCTGCTGACTCGCGAACTAACCGCGCCTGACCGCGTGTGCCCGACGCTTCCGAGTAAGTAGCGAGTGCGACGCGCGGCCCGCCCCAGGATGCCAGGCGTTCGCGCAGTTCAGGGGCACAATCCCACACTTTCGGCGCCTGCCCTCCGAAGCCGTGTGCGCAGGTTCGAATCCTGCCGGGGGCACCTCGCACGAGGTGCCAAAAGTCCCCGCCACCAGCCAAGACGCTGAGTGCGGGGACTTTGCGTGCTCGCCCAGGACTCGCAGGGCGCGGCCCACGATGACGGTGCGGCTCACGGGGCGGTCACCTCGTCCACGGCCTCCAGGCGGGCGCGGAGTCCGCGGAACGCCCCGGCGACCTCTCGGCACTCCGGGCTGCAAACTCCGTCTGCCGGGGCTGTGCCGGGCTGCGGCTCCTCGCACACCCCCGCACGTCCAGGAGGCTTCTGCCGGGGCGCTGCGGCGGCGCCTGGGGGCGCGGCAGGGCGGTCGGCCTTGCGCTGCCCACAGGTCCGGCAGGGGGCGCCGGTGTCGATCATGTGCCCGTCCTCGCAGGCAAGGTTGGGGCACTCCCCGGGGCGCACCAGTGCGGCGGCCACGCCACCGGGCGGCGCAGCCCGGGCCCCTCCTGCGACAGGGCGTCGTCCGCGTAGCCGTAGGCGTCCCCAGAACCGGCCGACGAGGAGCTGCTGGCCGACGACTCGTCGTGCCGCTCGGCGACAACGAGCTCGGCCTCGACCTGCGGGGCCGCCGGGGTCAGCCGCTGGCCGGCGGCACAGCGCCTCCCGCTGGTTCCGCTCGGGCTGCGCGCCGTCGGCGGGCTGCCATTCCGGGTGCTCGGTGCGGGGCGTCATGTGGAAGCGCTCCAGCAGCCCTTGGGCAAGTTCCTCGAAGTGGCGGCCGCTCACGATCGGCAGGGCGGTCCACCCGGCCCCGCCGTCGTCGGGGACGCCTCCGGTCGCGGGGCCTGGCGGCGAGCGGCATCGCGTCAAACGTTCTTCAACCGCCCGTCGATAAGGCGTCGATGCCCACAAGGTTGCCTTATGCGCGCAAAAATCGAAAAGCTCGCAGGAAGCAGGAACGTGAACCTCAAGAACATCTCCGGCAAGTTCGGCATGGCCGTGGCGGTGGGCGCAGTCGTGCTGACCGCGACGCCGTCCGCGACCGCCGCCCCGTCCGCGATCCCGAAGCCACTCGGCGCCTGGCGGTTCAAGGCGAGAATTACGGCGCTTACAGCCCGACAGGACGACACCGTCACCGGCAAGAAGGCCGACAAGGCGATCGTCGCGGTCGCCACCAGCAAAATCGTCATCGTCGCCCGCGTCGACGAGAGCGCCGCGCCTCAAGCCCTGCGCAAACTCCAGACCTACGCCGCCGAGAACGCCAGTTGACGATCAGCGGCAAGGAGTGGACCACCGCGTCCGACCGCTCCGGGTTGCGTACTGTTGGTATGCGCGCGATCTGGACCGGCTACGTCAACTTCGTGATCCTTCCTCGATGAGGACCTGGCCGCACGCCCCCTCCCGATGACGCGCACGGTGGAGGTCCTGGGGTTCGTCGACGCCGGCGACGCCGACCCGGTGCTGCCATCGCAGGGTGCGCTCCGCCGACCGCACAGGGGGGTGCCTCATGGCGTCAGGCGATGCCGTCGTTCAAGGTGAGATCGATGGCGTTGGCCACCGGGTTCTCGAGCAGGAACAGGCAATCGTCGAATGTCGCCCATGGTGGCGAGCTGTCTGGTGAGCGTCATCTTGCGGGTCGATTCGTGCAGTTGTTCATTGTGTGCGACGAAGAGGCTGTCCACGATGGCCCACGGGTGCAGCGAGTTCACCCGCACCGGCGCCAGTTCGACGCTCAGTGTGCGCACCTGTCCAACGCCGAGCTCGCCCGCGCGACCTTCGTCACCCGGCAGTCCGGAAACGTCGTCCTGCGGAGCCTGCAGGACACCGGACTGATCACCCGTCCCGCCACCGCCGATCACGGCCGGGCCCGGCCCGCCCACCTCACCGAGAAGGGCCGCCAGCGGCTGGCCGCGGTCCAGACCTCCGTCGCCGCCATCGAGGAGCGCATGGTCAAGGAGATCCCGCCGCGACGCATGGCGGAACTCCTCATCGACCTCGACCGCATAGCGGCAGCCCTGGAGGGCTGACACAGAGCAGGTACAGGTCACCCGGTCGACTACTGAATGTGCACGACACGCTACGCAGGCGATTCTTTCTATGGGCTCGCCGCTGTCTCCGACAGCTCTTCTCTCCTGGTGGGCGGCGTGTGCCGCGCATCGCGGGCCCCCTTGCGGAGGTGACGTGTTGTCCGGAACAGCCGTGTCTCAGGCGCTCATTCGGCGCCGAGGTGGTCTGCGTCTGTGGACGATGGCCGCGTGCGTGGCCCTGGCGTCCAGTGCACTGACGGGTCCCGCGTGCGGGGGGAGTTCCGACGGCGGCCAGGCTGACGCTGTGAAACCCGGCGCTGAGGCCGGTCTCGCCGACCCCTGCTTCCTCTTCCCTTACTTCCCTGGGTACTGCCCGAGCCGCCCCGGCTACCACGGGCACCCGGGCCGCCCCGGCATTCCCGGTCCTCCCGGGCCGCCTGGACTTCCCGGGCCACAGGGCCCTGCCGGGCCCGCCGGACCTCAGGGGCCGCAGGGGCCGCAGGGGCCGCAGGGCGAGACCGGTCACCAGGGACCTGCCGGACCCGCCGGACCTCAGGGGCCGCAGGGACCGGCCGGTGTCACCCCGGCCCACGGCCTGGTGGACTTCCAGAACGACGGCCAATTCGCGCCGCGCGACGGGGTCACCACGGTCTTCGTCCAGGCATGGGGTTCCGGCGGGGGCGGTTCGGGAGGTGACGGCAGCATCGTCAATGGATCGGGCGGCGGCGCCGGGGGCTTCGCCTGGTGCGTCCTTCCCGTCCAGTCGGGCACACCGGTCATGGTGGACATCGGCGCGGGAGGAGCAGGCGGACCCGAGCTTGCGAACGGCCAGCTGGGCACACCCAGCACGGTGGACAACGGTTTCGGCAGCGTCGCGGTCGCAAATGGCGGCGGCGGCGGGCGGTTCGCCTCGTCCGGTGGCGCGGGCGGCACCGCCTCCTGTCCTGGCCAGGGCACGGTCCGCCAAGGCGCCGTCGGCGGGGCCGGCGGGGCCGGCGGGACCAACGTTCCGCCGGCCTGGGAGGCCGTCCGGCAGTGGACGGGGTCATCCAGCCGGCACCGGCGCGTGCAGGCATCGGCGGCACAGGTGGCACCACCTCGTTCGTCAACCCCGGCATCGGCGAGACCGGCGGCCCCGGATACGTCGTCATCTGGTGGTAGCCCGCATGCCGTGAGGGCATCGGGCGGCCGGAGGGGTCGGCCCGTACGCAAGGCGGGCCACGTCGAGGCCGCCTCAGCGGAGGACGGGTGCCGGCCCGGCGGTCTCCACCGCCGGGCCGCACCCGTGTGTCTTCGGGCAACCGTGGATCAGTAGTACACCCAGTACCCGTCGTAGTAGTCGTAGGAATCCGTGTAGTCCCAGTACTCCGTGTACTCCCAGTATTCGTAGTCGGACTCCCAGCAATCGCTGTCGCCGCCGTAGCCGGTTGTCTTCGTCTGCTGCTGGGGTGCCTGGGTGGACACGGCGCTTGTCTGCGCCGACGCGGGAGCGGCGAACGCCGTGGTGGGGATCAGGGCGCCCCCTGCCGCCAGGGCCGCGGAGGCCGTGAAGATCGCCAGACGCCGGGAACGAGGTGTGCGGGCCATGAGAATTCTCCTTGCTGAGGGATGACGGGAAACCCGGATGGTTCCGGGAGGGCCACCCGTTCTGCGTGAACCGATGCCTCCATTGAGCCCGGCCCGGTGCGTCGCGTCACGCCCCTGGAATTCGGGGCTTGACAAAAGCGACGTCCACCGGGGTCGGGACCCCGGAGCGCCTGCCGTGCCTCGCCGACGTGGCCAACGGTCACGTCAAGGCCACAGATTTCCGGTGATCCGGTCCCCCGCGCAGGTCCCGGTGGTAACTTCCACCGGCTACTTGACCTTGCCTTTACGAGATCCAGGGGGAACCGCGATGAGCACTCCGCCACCGCCGCCCGGCACCAACCCGTACAACCAGCAGCCGCCCGCGCCGTACGGTGCCCCGGCCGGCAACCCGTACAGCGTGCCCGGCCCGCCGGCGCCCGCGCCCCGGCGCCGCATAGGCGTCAAGGGCATCGTCAGGGGGGTCGTCAGCCTCGTCGTGATCGGCTTCGTGGTCTACGGCGGCTACACCACCTGGTTCGGGGGCGCCGCGACCGCCGACGCGGGCGACTGCCTGCACGCCGGGAACGCGGCGGCCACGGGCGTGATCTCCGTCGGGGACCCTGAGTTCGAGATCGTGGACTGCGGTGACGCGAAAGCCCAGTTCAAGGTCGTCGACCGGCAGTCCGGGACAGACGGGACCTGCGAGGACCAGTACCAGCGGTACACCCAGGGCGGCTCCGGCCGAGACTTCACGCTCTGCCTGGAGCCCCTGAAGTGAGCACCCGCCGACACGCTTGAGGCCCGCGCCCGGCCCCGGTGACGCCGCGTCAGACAGTGGGTACCGTGGTCGGGATGCGGATCCTTCACCTGTCCGACATCCACATCGGCCCCGTCGACGGGCCCAACTCCCGCGGGATCGACGCACGGGAGTCCCTGCGCCGGATGCTGGCCGCCCTCGACTCCGTCCCGGACGTCGGCGCCGTCGTCGTCAGCGGCGACGTCGCCGACGACGGCTCCCCGGAGGCGTACGCCGCGGCACGCGAGATGGTGCGGGAGTTCGCCGCGCGCAGGCGGGCGCCCGTGGTGTTCTGCACCGGCAACCACGACGAGCGCGGCGCCTTCGCCAAGGTGCTGGGCAGCGGCCACCTGGGAGCCGACGGAGACGACCTGGCGACCGCGGTCGTCGACTCCCCGGAGGGCGAGCGGGCCGCCGTGAGCGTGATCGGCGGCCACCGCTTCATCACGCTCGACTCGCTCGTCCCCGGCAAGGTGTACGGCCGGGTCGGCCCGCGTCAGCTCGGCTGGCTCCGCGAGGTGCTGGCCGAGCCCGCGCCGCACGGATCCGTGGTGGTCCTCCACCACCCGCCCGTCACCCTCGACGTCGCGACCCAGAAGGCCCTCGGGCTGCAGGACGGGGCCCAACTGGCGGACGCCGTACGCGGCACGGACGTACGGCTCGTCCTGTGCGGCCACTTCCATCTGCAGCTCTTCGGCCACCTCGGGTCGGTCCCGGTGTGGGTGACCCCGGGGGTCCTCAGCCGCATCGACCTCTCCGGCCCGCAGGGCACCGAGCGGGCGGTACGCGGGGCCTCGGCGACCCTCGTCGACCTCGGCGGACCGTACGCCCCGCTGTTCCACGTGCTCCACGCACGCGACCCACGGGCAGGCGAGACCGTCTACGAGCTCGACCGCGACCAGCTCCGCTCGGTCGTCGAACGGCTGGGCCCCGGCTCCTGATCAGGGCGTGACCAGGACCTTGCTGATCAGCGGCAGGTGGTCGGAGGCCGTCGGGTCGGCCTGCACCACGCGCGTGACGAGCGGCTTGACCTCGTCGGTGGTGTAGATGGCGTCGATGCGCTCGGTCGGGGCCTCGGCGGGGTAGGTCGCGCCGTCACCACGGCCGTGCAGCGAACGGGCCCACGCGTCGGTGTAGCGGGACTGCAGCGGCTGCGACTCGGGGGCGTCCGGCAGGGCGTTGAAGTCGCCGACGAGGACGGCGGGCTCCTTGTCGCCGATCAGGTCCACGATCTGCGGGGTCTGCTGGAGGCGGTCGGTCTGCGAACTGGCGGCCAGGTGGGTGCAGTAGAAGTGGACGGCCTTGCCGCGCACGTTCAAGGTGGCGTGCAGCAGTCCGCGCTGCTCCTGGCCGGGCGACTTGTACAGCCAGGTGTTCTCCGACGCGGTGATCGGGTAGCGGGACAGGATCGCGGTGCCGTACTGGATCCGGTGGCCGCTGCCGGCCGGGGGCGCGTTGTCGATGTTGGCGCCGAAGACGACGTGGTAGCCGAGCAGCTTCGCCAGGTCGGCGGCCTGGTCGGCCCAGTCGCTGCGCGCGGAGTAGTGGTTGTCGACCTCCTGCAGCCCGACCACGTCGGCGCCGCTCCTGCGGACGACGTCCGCGATCCGCGGGACGTCGAGCACGTCGTCGGTGCCCTGGGCGTGGTGGATGTTGAACGTCATCACGTCCAGCACGCGCGCGCCGCGGCCCTCGGCGGCCGGGGCCTTGCCCGTAGTGGCGGCGGCGGTGCCGGTGGTGGCGGAGAGCGCGAAGACGACGGCGAGTGCGGACAGGGTCCGGCGCAGCATGACGGGGGTCCTCCTGGGAACGGCTTTCGGGAACGATCACGATCGTGGTCGGGCCCGCTGGCCGGCGCGTGACGGGCGGGTGAAGAACCACGTCCCTTCCCCGGTGCCGGACGTCACGCCCCGTTCAACCCGCCGACCTGCCGGTCTGGTGGGGGGCCTGGCGCGGCCCCTCCGGGCAGGCGGGTTGACCCTCGACCTGGTGGAGGGGGCAGAGTCCCGGGTGTGGAGAACGACATGCGCAGTATCGGTGAGCTGGCCCGGGACAGTGGCCTGGGCGTGAGCGCGCTGCGGTTCTACGACGGCGCCGGGGTCCTGGTCCCAACCCGGGTGGAACCGTCGAGCGGCTACCGCTGGTACGGCCCCGAGCAGCTCGAAGAGGCCCGGTTGCTGGCACGGCTGCGCCGGACCGGCATGCCCTTGGCGGACATCCGCCTGGTGCTGGCCGGCTGGTCCAGTGCCGATACCGACCTGGTCAGGAAACTGCTGCAGGCGCAACTGCGCCGTCTCGAACGGGGTCTGTCCGACGCCCGCGTCGAGTTCTCCGCGATCCGCGCCCTACTCGACCGCAAGGAGAACCCCATGTCCTCATCCCTCGCCTCCGCCACCGTCCGCCTGGCCGTCCCCGTCCCGGGCCTGGCCGCCGCACTCGACGCGGTCCGCTTCGCCGCCGGGACCGACCCCGAACTGCCGGTGCTCGGCGGTGTCCTGTTCGACATCGACGGCGGGACGCTCCATGTCGTGGCCACCGACCGGTACCGGATGGCCGTCGCGCAGACCGCTGCCACCGGGCACGACGGGCCCCGCCGCCAGGTCGTCGTGCCGTCCCCGCTCGCCGACGCCATGCGGGCGCTCCTGGCCGGCGGCGAGGCGTCCGTCGAGCTCACGGTGGACGGTGACCGTGTCGCCCTGGCGGCAGGCGACCGTCAGGCGGCCGGCCGCTGTCTCGACCACGACTTCCCCGACTACCGCCGCATCGTGCGCCTGCCGGAGGGCCGGCGCGTCCTCGTCGAGGTCCCGGCGCTCCGCGCCGCGTTGGAGACCGGGCCCGTCCGCCCCGGTGAGGCGCGGGAGCAGGACGGGAAGTCCCCCGACATCAGCGTGCTCACGGTGGCGGGCGACGGCACGGTGAGCGTGTGCGAGGACGGCGATGAGGGCCCGGACGACGTCGCCGTCAACCGCGAGTACCTCCTCCAGGCCCTCGCCGCCGGGGCCCGAGACCAGCTGGTGCTGGAGTTCGGCGCACCCACGGCGCCCCTGACGATCCGCCGGGCGGAGGACGACGGCGCCTTCTCGGTCCTGATGCCCGTCCGCCTGGAGGCCTGACCGCTTCCGGGCAACCGACCCGGCGGCCGCACCCCGTCACGCCTGCACGGCCACCCGCTCGCAGAACCAGTACACGCTCACGACCACGATCGGAGCCGTCATCGCGGGCAGCGCCCAGCGGTGGGCGGGGGTGCGGCGCAGCAGGGCCAGCAGAGGGAACGTGACCGCGATGATGCCGAGCTGCACGGCCTCGATGCCGACGTTGAAGCTGAGCAGCGACAGCAGCAGTTCCCAGGACCAGCTCTCTTCGATGCCGAGGGCGCCCGCGAAGCCCAGGCCGTGGACGAGGCCGAAGAGGAAGACGACCGGGAGCCGCCAGCGGCCGGTGGCCTCGCGGTCGCGCAGGAGGAGCCCCGCGAGGGCCACGGCGGCGATGGAGGCGGCGATGACCGGCTCGACGACCGATCCGGGCACATGGACGAGGCCCATGGCCGCCAGCAGGAAGGTGACGCTGTGCGCGGCGGTGAAGGCGGTCGCCGCGAGGACGACGTCGCGCAGGCCGCGGGCGCCGATGAGCAGGGAGAGCAGGAAGAGGATGTGGTCGAGGCCGAACAGCAGGTGCTCCATGCCGAGCAGGAAGAAGTCGGTGATCTGCCGGGTTTCGTGGTGCCCGGTGGTCTCCAGGGTGGGCTCGGCGGCCGTCAGCACCTGGGAGCCCCGCCGGCCGTCGATGTCGTAGTGGACGATCGTCTGCGTGCTGTGCACGAAGCTCTCGGCGTCGGGGAAGAGGGCGCTGGAGACGGTGTACGTGCCGCCGGCGCCGCCCGGGCAGTCGTAGACCAGGGTGAGGACGGCGTACGGGCGGGTGCCGCGGGTGTGGACGTCCGCGTCGCGGGCGGGGCGGGGTGAGCAGGCGGCGTCCTCGTGGCCGACGGCGAAGCGCCCGGTGACGTACTCGTGCACCGCGTCGGCGTTGGTCTTGAGCTGGTGCAGCTGCTCGGTGCGGCCCTTCGCGCCGTAGGCCTCCTCGTACAGCCAGGCCGACTTCATGAGCAGGTCGTACTCGAGGTCGAGGGTTGCCTCCACGTGGCTTCCGGTGCCCTTCACCTCGACGTACGCCTTCGAGGTCGCGTCGTGCGCGGCGGCCGGTGCGGCGGAGGCGAGGGCCGCGGCGAGCACGGCGACGAGGGCCGCGAGGAGCACGGCGAAGGGCCGGGGCGCGGGGGTGGAACGCATGAGGTCGGTCCTCTGGGTGGGGGGGTGAACGGCGGCGGCCCGCCGTCCCGGACCGGTCGGGTCCGGGACGGCGGGCGTGGGCGGGCCTGCGGTCCTACCGGCGTGTCAGCCGGTCACCGCCGGCCGGTGGACGGCGCGAACCACGGGTACGCGGGCGCGTCCGGTCCCCACGTGCCGGGGCGGCCGTGGGCGTCCTTGGTCACGAAGACGCTCGGCTCGGAGGCGCTGACACCGCCGCCGGTGGAGCGCACCGTGACGAACCAGGCGTGGGTCGTGCCCGGCTTGAGCCCCCGCCAGGTCACCGAGGCGACCTCGCCGGAACGGGCCTTGGCCTTGCCGATGACGCTCACGGGGTCGTAGAGCGCCAGCGAGTCGGTCGTGAAGGCCGTCTTGCGGCTGGTGAGGTCGACCGGCAGCACCATGTTGTCCTCGGTGCCGTCGTAGCGGTGGTCGGTGTCGTACTCAGTGGCGCCGAACTCGTCGAGCAGCGGCGAGTAGGTGTCCACCGTCACCTCGGACCGCTTCACGTTGAACTGCAGCATCCGGAAGAAGCTCGCGCCGAACTGGAGCTGGTCGTCCGGCTGGTAGCCGCCGATCTCGGTGAGCCCGAGCCGGTCCGCGGAGACCGTGTAGAACTGGTAGTCCGCGAGCAGCTCGACGACGTCGTGCTCGACCTCGCCGACCTTGGGCTTCACGTTGGTGCCGACGCCGTGCTCGTGACCGGCGAGGATCAGGAACACGTTCGGGTTGTCCTGGACCACCGTCTTGTAGAGCATCGAACCGTCGGGCGCGGAGAACGGGGCGCCACGTCCGTCCGGGTTGCCGCTCGGCGCGAGGTAGTCGTGCGAGAGCAGGATGCCGTTGCGGCCGGGGAAGCGCTTGAAGACGGAGTCGGCCCATTCGGCCTCCTCGCGGGTCACCCCGTAGGACAGGCCGACCACGACGAAGTCGAGGCCGCCGGCGGAGAACAGGTCGTAGTGGTTCTGGTTGTCGCCGGGCCGCCAGGGGCCGCCGTACTCGGCGTGCTTCCAGCCCTTGGACAGGGCCTGGTAGCGGTCGGGGCCGTAGTACTTGTTGTAGATCGCGCCGGGGCCGTTCTCTGTGCCCGACTGGTTGTCGTGGTTGCCCGCGATCACGCCGTTGGGGATCCCGGCGTCGTCGAGGATCTTCTGCTGCTTGGAGGAGAGCTCCAGCTCGCCGGTGATCTGGCGCTGCGTGGCCTCGTCGGCGGGCTTGCGGATGTTGTTCTCGATGATGTCGCCGGTGTGGGCGACGTAGGCGATCTTGCGCTGGTCCTTGTTGGCGGCGATCCAGCGGGAGACGTCGCCGTAGGCCTTCTCCCACACCGCGCGCTCCTCGGGCGTCTCCTGCTCCACCGCGCCCTCGGAGAGGTACTGGGTGTCGGTGTAGTGGACGATGGAGAAGTCGTACGAGCCGGGGTCGGCGAAGCGGTTCGGGTCACCGGCGTCGATGTCGTCGGCGAACGGGTCCTCGCCGGTCACCATGACGTGGACCTGCTGCCGGTCGACGTACTTCCGGTCGACGACGGCGGTCAGGACGGTGTTGCCCTCGACGGCGCCGCGGGCGCTGGTCAGGACGTCCCAGGCGTCGGTCCTGGTGTTCCACACGCGCAGCGCGGCGAGCCGTTCGGGGTCGATGACGCCCTCCCAGCGCAGAACCGGCGCGTCCACGTGGCCCTTGACCTTGACGTCGTACCGCTGGAAGGTGACGTCCGGGCCGGCCGGCGCGGGCAGCGTCCTGCCGTCGGCGGGCGCGAGGCCGGCGGCCTTGACCTTCTTCTCGCCCTTGACCTCGAGCGTGGTGGGGACGGACGTCGCCGTGCCCTGGTACACCTGGTCCGGGGTGATGATCTCGGTCTCGGAGAACGTGGCGGTCACGTCACCGCCATCGGGCTCGGCCACCTGGGCCGACAGCTTCACGCTGCCGCCCGCGTCGGTCGTGCCGGACTTCGGGGTGAGGTCGGCGGGGGCGTCGGGGATGCCGGCGGAGGTGAACGTCACCTCGCGGGTGCCGGTGTTGCCGAGGCCGTCGGTGCCGGAGACCTTCAGCGTGTGCTCGCCTGCGGACAGGCCGGGGCCCACCGCGGCGCCGGGCTCGACCGGCTTGCCGTCGAGCGTGACGTCCGGGCCCTTCACGACGCCGGACAGGTCCTGGAGCCGCACGTCGAGGACGACCGAGGCGGTGATCCGCTGCCCGGCGGCGGGGACGCTGGACGCCACCGTGGGAGCGGAGTTGTCGGTGACCAGGAAACGGGTCGCGGTCTTGCCGCTCTTCGACGTCGCGGCCAGGGTGTGCTTGCCGTCGGCGGTCTTCGCGGTGTCGAGGTCGGCGTACAGGCCCTGGGCGGGGCCGTCGACGAAGAACTCCAGGTCGATCTCGGTGAGCGGGTTGACGTTGTCGCCGCAGTTGCCGTCGCCGAGGCCGTACGAGCCCTTGAGCATCCGGCCGGCGGCGGTGCCGTTCGCCGGGGTCAGGGTGATGTCGGAGACGGCGAAGTCGTCACGGTTGTCGCCGCAGGAGGTCGGGAAGGTGCCTGTGACGAAGTCGATCGTGTTCCAGCCGGGCACGAGCCACTCGTTGGGGAACGTCAGGCCGACGTGCTGACCGACGAAGTCGGCGTCGAGCACCTGCTTCTGGCCGTTGACCACGATGTGGTTCTGATAGCGGGCCTCGATCGAGTTGGTGCCCACGGTGAAGCCGAGGGTCGCGTTGCCGGAGCCCAGGGTCGGCGAGACATGCACGGCCGGGGCGTCGATCGTCCAGTGCAGGTCGGCCTCGCGCAGGCGGGTGTCGCTGTTGCCGCAGCTGCCATCGCCCATGGCGTACGAGTCGGCGATGCCGTGACCGGTGACGGTGCCGCCGTCGAGGGCGAGCGTGAGCCCCGAGATGTCGAAGTCGTCGCGGTTGTTGCCGCAGCTCTCCTTGTAGGCGCTGGTCACGACCGTGATCGTGTTGTCACCGGGGACCAGGAAGCGCGCGGGGACGGCGATGTCGACGCGCTGGCTGACCCAGGTGCCGCCCAGGTCGATGCGCTTGCCGTTGACCAGGAGGTGGTTGTCGTACTTGTCGTCGATCGAGTTCGACCCGACGTCGAAGGAGAAGGTGGCCGCGCCGTTGCCGAGACTGGCGGCGGTGGCGGGCTCCTTGCCGTCGACGGTGAGCGTCGTCGGCTCGCCCTCGGTGCCCGCGGGGAAGTTCGCGAAGACCGGCTGGCGGCCCTTCACCAGCGTGCCGTCCTTGGGCAGCAGCCGGGGGGCGCCCGCGGGGGCGTTGTTCACCGTCACGGTGTTCTTGACGGTCTTGCCCGAGGTCGTCGTCGCCGTGAGGGCGTGCGTGCCGTTGGCGAGCCCGGCGGTGTCCAGGTCGGCGCGCAGGCCGGTGGTGCGCTGCGGGTCGCCCAGGACGAAGAAGGTCAGCGTGGCCTTGGTGAGCAGCGTGGTGTTGGTGCCGCAGCTGCCGTCGCCGAAGGAGTACGTGTACTCGTTCTCCTCGCCGTCCGCTACCTCGCCGAGCAGGTCCAGGCTGATGTCGGAGAGCACGAAGTCGTCGAAGTTGGTGCCGCAGGAGCTGTCGACGGTACCGGCGAGGATCTCGACCGTGTTCTCGCCCTTGACCAGCTCGTCGTTGGGGATCTCGATCGTGCCGCGCTGGTTGACGAGGTCGCCGATGTCGGCGCGGTAGTCGCCGTTGACCAGTACGTAGTTGTGGTACCGGGCCTCCGTCGAGTTGGACCCGACGTCGAAGCTGAGCCGGGAGGTCCCGACCGTCCGCTCCGCGTCGACGGCCTTGCCGTCGACCGCGAGCCGTGTGACGGAGTCACCGGCCAGCGTGGGCGTGGCCGCGACCTTCTCCGTGCCCTCCAGGTACGCGCCGTCCCCGGGGGTGAGCGCCGGCAGGCTCGTGGCGTCCGCCGACCCGCCGTGCCCCGGTGTGCGCTCCTGCGTCGCCGTCTCGGCGTACGCCCCGGTGAGGTTCCCGCTCAGCAGGAGCAGCGCGGCGAGCGCCACTCCCACGAGCCGTTGCCCCGCCGATCCGCCACCGGGCCGTCTGAGCCGCTGTGTTGGCCGTATCACCAGCTGTCCTTCCGATCGCCACAAGGTGAGGGGAACGCCGGTGCCGAGAGGTGGCATGCCCCTGGCGGATCTTGGCCAGCGGAGGTGAACGCAGTTAAAGCAAACGCAAACAACCAGCGGAAGGTGTCCCCCTTGGCCCCGCGGGGGCCGGGCACCTGATCCCGACATATGGCTGCACGGCGTACGCGTATGCGGAATTGCAATCGTTGATCCGGCCGCCTGTGCAACCCACCCGCGGCGCGGTGGAGTAGTGAGGGGTGAGCGGATCACCGGCTGTGGGGCACGGCGGGGTGCGCATTAGGTTCATCGACCGAGGAGGAGCGTCACGTTGTCCGGATTCAGAGGTGTCTCAATGGCGGCCGCACTGCTGGGCGGGATCCTGTTGCTGACGGGGTGCAGCGACTCCTCCGGGTCCGACTCCGCCGCCGGTCCGGCCACTTCGCCCTCGCCGGACGCGTCGGTCACGGCACAGGCATCGGCGTCCGGCTCTCCCTCGGCCCAGCCGTCCGATTCCGCCACGTCCCCCTCGGCCACCACGCCGTCGCCCCGCTCCAC
>NZ_JARAVO010000178.1:0-20733 GCF_033792805.1 Streptomyces sp. PA03-1a | reverse complement strand
GCGGTGGCGGCGGCGGTGGCAACCAGCCGCAGTCCATGGGCCACGGCGGCGGTCCGTCCCTGGCCCGCACCGGTGCCGGCGACATCGCCACGGGCCTGCTGACCAGCGCCGGTCTCCTGCTGGGCGGCGCGGTGCTCTTCCGCCGCGCCCGCGCGGTCAGGAACTGAGCCTTCCGGTCTCACCCCTTCGAGCGGGGCCCCGCGGTTCGCGGGGCCCCGTTCGGCGTGCCGGCGACCTCACCAGGTGGCGCGTATCTGCCGGATGATCCGGCGGCGCAGCCGCACCCTGCGGCTGCCGTCCGGGTAGAGGCGGAGCCGGTCGAGCTCCCAGTGACCGTACTCGGCGTGGTCGGTCAGCAGGCGATGAGCCTCCTTGCGGGAGACTCCCCGTGGCACGTACACATCTCTGAATTCGTATTCAGGCATCGCATCTATTGTGCGGGGAGCGCCTCGGTACGGATAGCGTCTTCTGCATGTCTGATGCCGCGCAGCCCACCGTTGCCGAGGTACGAGCCGCCGTCGAGGCGGTGAAAGCCGCGCTGGACCGCCACCTGGACGCGATCGAGAACCGCACCGGGGAGGACGATCCCGCGGTCTACCAGGCCTTCGAGGGCCTCGCCTCGGCCGCCGAGGCCTACGACGAGCTGCTCTACGACACCTACGACGAGGTCACCCCCTTCGAGGTGCCGCTCGGGGACACCCTCCCCGACTACTCCGGCCCCGGTGAACCGGGCGCGATCAGCGTCCTGATCCGCCGGGACTACACCGTGGCCGACCCGCAGCGGCTGCGCAGGCAGGCGGAAGGGGTCTCCGCAACCGCCGCGGCCGAGGGCGGGGACATCGGCGCGGCGGTGGGTGCCCTCTTCGGGGAGTACGAGCCCGACGAGATCGCCGAGCGCCACAAGGAGTTCGGCCTGGAGGAGGGCGACTCCACGCTGTGGGTCACCGCGGCGGAGCCCGCCGAGCCGGGCGAGTGGCTTGCCGCGCCCTTCGACCAGGCGGACCCGCGGCATCTGCTCTTCCGCCTCGACGTCAGCGCGGTCTACGACGACGCCGACGCGGACGAGCTCGACCGGCTGGCCTGACCGGGCGCGGGCGCGGTTCCCGCGGGCCCGGGGGAGCCGCCCGGGCCCGTGCGGCGGATCACTCCGCCGCGGCGGCGGCCGCCTGCTCGCGCAGGATGTCCCGCAGGCGAGTCGTCCGGTCCCGGGCGGGAACCTCCGCCACCGCGTGGGGGAGTGCCTGGTCGACGCCCTGCACCACGGACAGATGGCGCTCCCCGCGGCTGAAGGCGGTGTAGATCCAGGCCCGGGTCAGGGCCGGGGTGGCGTCCCCCGGCAGGACGACGACGGCAGCTTGCCAGCGGCGGCCCGCCGCCTGGTGCGCCGTGACCGCCCAGCCGTGCCGCACCTGGGCGGTCACCGCGTCGGGCGCGACCACCACGGGCGTCCCCCCGCAGTCGAGCCGCAGCCCCTCCGTGTCGGCGGAGACGACGGTGCCCGGAACGGCCGTCCCGGGGGCCGGGGCGTGCACGATCCGGTCGCCCGGGTCGAAGCCGCCGAAGCGGCCGGGCCCGGGGTTGAGACGCTCCTTGAGTGCGGCGTTGAGCGCCCGGGTGCCGGCGGCACCGCCGTGGCCCGGGGTGATCACCTGGGTCTGCTCAGGGGGCACGCCGATGGCCCGGGGCACGGAGTCCGCGACGAGCTGGACCGTGCGGTGCACGGCCTCGCCGGCGTCCCGCACCGGGACGATCACGACCTCCTTCCCGGGGGCGTCGACGGTGGCCAGCTCGCCGAAGCCGATCCCGGAGACCAGCTCGCCGATGGGGCCGGGGTCGGGCGTGCGCGAGGCGACCTGAGGGCACACCTTCGCCGCGAGCAGGTCGGAGAAGACCCGGCCGGGGCCCACGGACCACAGCACCGCCGGGTCCCCGGAGAGCACCAGGCGCGCCCCGTCGGGCACGGATTCCACCAGGGTCGCGGCCGTCTCCACGTCGAGCTGGGGCGCGTCCAGCACCGCCAGCAGGTCCAGCGCCAGCGCGCCGTCCTCGTCCCGGCCGGGGCCCTCGTGGCCCGCCAGCAGCCCGGCGAGGGTGGCGGTCGCCTCCGCGTCCACGGACCCGGCCAGCCGCCGCCTGCCGTCCTCGGTGGCCGCGACGGCCCAGGCCCGCAGCCCCAGCGACCGGGCGGCCGCGACCAGCGCCGCCGGTTCCGCGCGGGCCGCCTCCGCGCCGGTGTGGGCGACCAGCCCGCTCCCGGCGACCGCCCGGACCAGCGCCGCGGCGGACGGGGACGGGGCCGCCGCGGCCGCGCCCTCCCAGTCCTGCGACTCGTCCGCGTCGAAGGTGTTGAGGAGCCTGCTCAGGCCGTCCGCGAGGCTCTCCTCGGCGAGCGCGTAGCGGTCCAGGCCGAGGAGCAGCCGCACCGGCGCCTCCGCGTCCTCCTCGTCGGCCGCCGGACGGGCGCCGGCGCTCTCGTCCGGCACGTGGAAGACCAGCACCAGGCCGTCCGCGACGGCGGCCTTCAGGGTCTCCTCGGCGTCGGTGACCCCGTTCTGCCCGAGCGCCGCACCGAGCGTGGCCCACTCGAGCGCGGTGTGACCCCGCTCGGCGGCCCGTTCCAGCAGCCAGACGACCAGCGCGCGCACCCGCCGCCCGTCGTCGGGGCCGCCCTCGCCGCCGAGCAGCGCCTTGGCGAAGCCGTCGGCCTGGTCCACCCGGACCCCGGCGAGCGCCAGCACCTGCCACGGGTCCTCGCGCAACGTCTCCCCGGCCCGCTCGCCCAGCGCCGCCACGGCGGCCTCGGCGAGGCTCTCCGGTGCCCCGCCCGCCGCGAGCACCGTCCGTGCGGCCGCCACGGCGTCCCCGCTGAGCTGCGCGGGCAGCACGGGCCGTACCACCGGGGCCGGCGCCGGGGCGGGGGAGGGCGCGGCCGCGGGCGGCGACGCCGCGGGACGTGCGGGCCCGCCGCTCCTCACGGGCGCCGCGGGGCGCTCGCCGCGTTCGATCGCCCGCACCGCCGCGGCCAGGTCCGTGAGTTCGGCGGGGAGCTGCGCACCGACGCCCTCGGTCGAGGGCCGGGGCCGCCGGGGAGCCGCGGTCTCCTCGCCGGCGGCGCCCTCGGGCTCGGCGCGGTCCTCGCGGTCGTGGTCGTCGCGGTCCTCGGTCACGATGGCCTCCGTTGTACGGCGGACTACGGTCGGGGCCCGATCACAGCGTGCTCCAGTCGTGGTCCGGATAGCGGTGCACCGGCGCAGAGACGTCGTCCAGCGCCTGGCAGATCTCATCCGGAAGACTAAGGGTCTCCACTGACAACGCCGCAGCGAGCTGCTGGGCGTTGCGCGCACCGACGATCGGCGCGGTGACGCCGGGACGGTCCCGCACCCAGGCGAGCGCCACCTGCAGCGGGCTGGCGGCCAGCCCGTCGGCCGCTATGGCCAGCGCGTCCACGATGAGCCGGGCCGTCTCGTCCAGGTAGGGGGCGACGAAGGGGGCCATGTCCTCGGAGCCGCCGCGGGAGTCCTGCGGGGTCCCGTGCCGGTACTTGCCCGTCAGCACCCCGCGTCCGAGCGGCGAGGACGGCAGCAGCCCCACCCCCAGGTCCAGCGCGGCGGGCAGCACCTCGCGCTCGATGCCGCGCTGCAGCAGCGAGTACTCCATCTGCGTGCTGGCCAGCGGTGTGCGCGTCGGCACGGCCTGCTGCCAGGTGGCCGCCTTGGCCAGCTGCCAGCCGCAGAAGTTGGACACGCCGACGTAGCGGGCACGGCCGGAGCTCACGGCCAGGTCGAGGGCCTGCAGCGTCTCGTCCAGCGGGGTGGTCGCGTCGTACGCGTGCACCTGCCACAGGTCGACGTGGTCCGTGCCGAGCCGCTGCAGGGAGGCGTCCAGGGCGGCGAGCAGGTGGCCGCGCGAGGCGTCGAAGCGGCGGTAGGGGTCGGGCACGCTGCCGGCCTTGGTGGCGATCACCAGGTCCGAGCGCGGCACCAGGTCCTCGACCAGCCGGCCGAGGAGGTACTCGGCGCCGCCGTCCCCGTAGACGTCGGCCGTGTCCACGAGCGTGCCCCCGGCCTCCCAGAAGGCCTTGAGCTGGTCGGCGGCGTCGAGTTCGCCGGTGTCGCGCCCCCAGGTCAGCGTGCCGAGCCCGAGCCGGGACACGCGCAGTCCCGTACGGCCGAGGTGCCTTTGCTCCATGAGGGGTGAGATTACTGTGCGTCCGGGACCTTTGGGCAGGAGTGACGTACCCGACAGGCGCCGGCGCGCGCCCGGAGCGATAAGGTCCGGGGAACAACGACGTTACTCATCGGTAAGGGGATCGCCATGCGGCTCGGGATCAACCTCGGCTACTGGGGCGCCGGGATGGACGCCGACAACCTCGCCGTGGCGCAGGAGGCCGACCGCCTCGGCTACTCCGTGTGCTGGGCGGCCGAGGCCTACGGTTCCGACGCGCCCACCGTGCTGTCCTGGGTCGCCGCGCAGACCGAGCGCATCGACGTCGGCTCGGCCATCTTCCAGATCCCGGCCCGTACGCCCGCGATGACGGCGATGACCGCCGCCACCCTCGACTCCCTGTCCGGCGGCCGCTTCCGGCTGGGCCTGGGCGTCTCCGGCCCGCAGGTCTCCGAGGGCTGGTACGGCGTGAAGTTCGACAAGCCGCTGGCGCGCACGCGCGAGTACGTCGAGATCGTCCGCAAGGCGATGTCGCGGGAGCGGCTGAGCCACGAGGGCGAGCACTGGACGCTGCCGCTGCCCGGCGGCCCCGGCAAGGCGCTGAAGCTGACCGTGCACCCGGTGCGCGAGCACATCCCGCTGTACATCGCCGCGATCGGCCCGAAGAACCTGGAGCAGACCGGTGAGATCGCCGACGGCGCGCTGCTGATCTTCCCCTCCGCCGCCCACCTGGAGGACACCGCGCTCCGCCACATCCGGGCCGGCCGCGAGAAGGCGGGGAAGACCATGGACGGCTTCGACGTCTGCCCGACCGTGCCGCTCGCCGTCGGCGAGGACGTGGACGCGCTGGCCGACCTCTTCCGCCCCTACACCGCCCTGTACGTGGGCGGGATGGGCAGCCGCAAGCAGAACTTCTACAACCAGCTCGCGCAGCGCATGGGGTACGAGAAGGAAGCCGCCGAGATCCAGGACAAGTACCTGTCCGGCGACAAGGAGGGCGCCGCCGCCGCGATCCCGCGCGAACTCATCGACTCCACCACCCTGCTGGGCTCCGTGGAGCGGATCGCCGACCGGATGCAGGCCTACGCGGCCGCCGGCGTCACCACGCTGACCCTGGCCCCGGCCGGGTTCACCCTGGACGAGCGGGTCGCGGCGCTGCGCGCGGGCGTGGAGGCGCTGGAGCGCGCCGGACTCGCCGGCTAGGGGAGCGGGCGGCCCCTCGGCGCCTGGTCCCGGGCTCAGCCCGGGACCAGGCGCCCCATCATCCGCCCGAAGGCGATCAGGCGCGCTATCTGGCCGGGGCCGCCGTCGTCGAGGGACTTGCTGAACCGGAAGGCCTCCGGCCGGAAGCGGGCCGAGGTGACGCCGCCGTCGGCGTCGGCGTGCACCGCGCTCAGTTCCTGCGGCGTGGCGGTGGCCAGCACCACGAAGACGCCGCGGTCGATCCGCCGGCCCTGCTCGTCGCGGCCGACCAGGGTGCGCATGCCGACGTGGCCGATCGAGTCCAGGGGCAGCACCTGCACGGAGGAGTCCAGCACCCGTCCACCCGGCGCGTCCTCGTCGGCGACCTCCTCGCTGTGCCACAGGATGAGCCGCCGACCGTCGCAGACCGCGGCCTCCTGCCACACCGAGGTGCCGGCCTCCGTCAGGTCGACGACGCGTTCGAGGGTGAAACCGCGGACCCGCCGCCGGCCCAGGACGCCGCCGATCGCATCGAGGGCCACGTCCGCGTGGAGGAAGTAGGCGCGGGCCGCGTCGTCCAGGCGCGCGTAAGGGGCCCAGTCCGAGCCCGCCGGGCCTTTGGGGCGTGCCGTCGTCCGGCTGCGCGTCGCCTTGCTGAACATGACTTGGTCGTGACCCCTCCGAGGGGCTATGAAATCACGGGCACTTCGGCCGGCGGCGGGGCCCCTCGGTTTCCGCGGCCGTGGTGGGGGCTCGGGGGTCTTCCCCGCCACGGCCGTCACCAAACACAACGCTCGGAAGGGCCAGGGGTTACGTGCCCGGTGCCGGACGGCTCTCATCCGTTCGGCCGAGTTGACGCCCGGGCCTGTTGCCTCATGCTTTGCGGGCGACTTGACTTTTCTTTTGCGGATGCCCGATTCGCGCAGGAGGTACGTCATGCTCTCCGCCCGGAGTCTGTTCCAGGAGATCCTCGACAACGACGACTCCTTCCGGCTGTTCTGCTCGATCGCCGCCAGCGGTGAGTCGCAGGGCGGCTGGGAGAACGGCAGGATCGCCGCACTGGTCCCCGAGTCCCAGCGTGAACTGGCCCCCAAGATCGCCCGGCACGGCGCCGACGAGGACAAGCACGGCCGGATCTTCCACGCCCTGATGCGCAAGCGCGGTCTCGAACCCGTCCCGGTCCCCCCGGACACCGACTACACCGTGCTCCTCGAACGCGGCGGCATCGGCCTCGCCCACGACAAGCTGCGCCGCGACGAGCGCCTGACCGTGCGGGACATCGTCACCTACCTCGCCCACAGCCGGGTCACCGAGCAGCGCGCCTCCGAGCAGATGGCCCTGCTCACCAGGTACTTCGCGGACCACCCCGACATCGGCAGGGCGGTCCGCATGATCTCCGCCGACGAGGACAACCACCTCGCCTACTGCCACGAGGAACTGCTGCGCTTCGCCCACGCCGGCCACGGCGCGACCATCCAGCGGGTGCTGCGCGAGTGCGCCCACGCCGAGATCCGCATCTACCGCGACGTCAGCCTCGCCGTCATGGACCACATGGGCCGGATCCTCGGCTGGTCCGGGGCGAAGGCCGCGGTGCTGCGGGCCGGGATCCACGGGGCGTACGCGTACGAACGCCTGGGCGGCTGGCGGCGGATGGTCAGGCTCGCCATGCCCCAGCGCCTCGACGCCCTCGGCGGGCCCGAACCCGCGGCCGAACCGGCGGTCTGAGCCGCCCCCCGGCCGTTCGCCCGCACCCGCGTGGGGCCGGGAGACCGCTCAGAGCCAGCCGTGCCGTTTGAACGTCCGGTACAGCAGGATCTCGGACACGGCGATGACCGCCAGGACCGCGGGATACCCCCACACCTGGTGGAGTTCGGGCATGTACCGGAAGTTCATGCCGTAGATCCCCGCGATCATGGTGGGTACCGCCGCCATGGCGGCCCACGCCGAGATCTTGCGCATGTCGTCGTTCTGCCGCACCCCGACCTGGGTCAGATGGGAGCTCAGCACGTCGCTGAGCAGCCGGTCGAGGCTGTCCACCAGCTCGTTGGCCCGCGTCAGGTGGTCGGCCACGTCGCGGAAGAAGGGCTGGGTGCTGGGGGCCACGTGCGGCACCGTGCCCGCCGAGAGCCGGATCATCGGCTGCATCAGGGGCGCGGTCGCCCGCCGGAACTCCAGCAGCTGGCGCTTGAACCCGTAGATCCGGCTCGCCGTGCTCTCGGCGCCCTGGCGCGCGACGGACCTGCGCACCTCCGGGGCGAAGACCTCCGTCTCCAGGTCCTCCAGGTCGGCCTGGAGATCGGCCGCGACCACCATGTAGTCGTCGACCACGGTGTCGCTGATGGCGTACATCACCGCGGTCGGTCCGTGCTTGAGGATCTCGTGCTCCGCCTCCAGACGGTGCCGGATCTCACCCGGGGCGATCGCCTCGCCGTGGCGCACGGTGACGACGAAGCCCTCCCCGACGAAGATCATCAGCTCGCCCGCGGAGACCGTGTCCCGCTCGTCGTCGTACGAGACCGGCTTGAGCACCAGGAAGAGCGAGCCCTCGTACACCTCCAGTTTGGGCCGCTGGTGGGCGCAGAGGGCGTCCTCCACGGCCAGCGGGTGCAGCCCGAACTCGCGGCTGACGAGGTCGAACTCCTTCTCCGTCGGCTCGTACAGGCCGATCCACACGAACGCCCCGTCCGTCGCCCGCGCCGCGTCCAGCGCGTCGGAGAGGTCGTCGGGGGCCGAGGTGCGCTCCCCGTCGCGGTAAATGGCGCAGTCGACGATCACACCTGTCTTCTTCCGCGCTACGTCGGCGCCACACCGGACAACCCGGGGTCGTATGGTGGCGGTCATGCCCACCGTGATCCTGGTCCGGCACGGCCGGTCCACCGCCAACGCGGAGAAAGTGCTGGCCGGACGGCTCCCCGGAGTCGCCCTCGACGAGACCGGACGTGACCAGGCCGCCGCGCTGGCCGCCCGGTTGGCCGGACTGCCGCCGGCCGCCGTGGTCACCAGCCCGCTGCAGCGGTGCCGGGAGACCCTGCAGCCGCTCCTGGACGCGCTGCCCGACGTCCCGCTCCACGTCGAGGAGCGCATCTCGGAGTGCGCCTACGGCGACTGGAGCGGTCGCAAGATCGCCGAGCTGGCCGACGAGCCGCTGTGGGGCGTGGTGCAGCGCTACCCCTCGGCCGCCGTCTTCCCCGGCGAGGGGGGCGAGTCGGTGCGCGCCATGCAGGCCCGCGCGGTCGACGCGGTGCGCGAGTGGAACGCCCGCATCGAGGAGACCCACGGACCCGACGCCCTCTACGTGATGTGCTCCCACGGCGACATCATCAAGTCCGTCGTCGCCGACGCCCTCGGCATGCACCTGGACCTCTTCCAGCGCATCGCCGTCGACCCCTGCTCGGTCACCGCGATCCGCTACACCCCGGAGCGGCCCTTCCTGCTCCGGCTCGGCGACACCGGCAGCCTGGAAAGCCTGCGCCCGAGGGAGCGGCCCACCACGGCCCCGGGCGACGCGGAGGTCGGGGGCGGTGCGGGCGCACCGTGATCAGCTTCCGCAGTAGGGTGGACCGGACCCCGAAGACACCGAGAAAACGGAGCAGGACGTGCCTCGTCAGGTGTTCCTCTACGACAAGCCCGAACGCTTCGTCGCCGGCACCGTAGGCCAACCGGGCCAACGCACCTTCTTCCTGCAGGCGAGCGCCGCCGGCCGGACGACCAGCGTTGCGCTGGAGAAGACCCAGGTCGAGGCACTTGCCGAGCGCATCGACGAGCTGCTGGACGAGGTCGTGCGCCGCACCGGCGGTTCCGCCCCCGTGCCCGCCGTGGCCCCCACGGAGCTGCTCGACAACAGGCCGCTCGAGGTCCCCGTCGAGGAGGAGTTCCGGGTCGGCACCATGGCCCTGGCCTGGGACGGCGCCGAGGAACGGATGATCCTGGAGGCCCAGGCGCTGGTCGAGATCGAGGCCGAGGACGAGGACGACCTCGAGGCCGCCGAGGAGATGCTCCTGCAGGACGAGGAGAACGGCCCGCCGCTGCTGCGGGTGCGCCTGACCGGCGCCCAGGCCCGCTCCTTCGCCAAGCGCGCTCTCGACGTCGTCGCGGCCGGCC
This sequence comes from Streptomyces sp. PA03-1a, assembly GCF_033792805.1. NCBI lineage: Bacteria > Bacillati > Actinomycetota > Actinomycetes > Kitasatosporales > Streptomycetaceae > Streptomyces > Streptomyces sp. PA03-1a. The sequence continues at coordinate 11,286 of NZ_JARAVO010000178.1, read as the reverse complement.
GCCCGCCCTGCCCCCTGTGCAGCCTGCCCCTGGACCCGGAAGGACACGTATGCCCGCGTCAGAACGGGTACCGGCGGTCGGCGACGGCCTGAGCGGGGACATAGCCGCCGAGCTGCTCACGCACGGAGAACTGACCGTGCGCGGGCGGCTGCGCGACGCCTCCAACGCGGTGCTCTACTGCGCGGTCGAGCACGAGGGCGTGCGCGCCCACTGCGTGTACAAGCCGGTGGCGGGCGAGCGGCCGCTGTGGGACTTCCCCGACGGGACGCTCGCCCAGCGCGAGGTCGCCGCCTACCTGGTCTCCGAGGCCACCGGCTGGGGCCTGGTGCCGCCGACCGTGCTGCGGGACGGCCCGTACGGCGAGGGCATGGTGCAGCTGTGGATCGAGACCCCCGAGGAGGCCGGCGAAGGGCTCCTCGCCCTCGTCGAGGGGGACGAACCGGGCGACGGCTGGAAGGCCGTCGGCTTCGCCGAGGTGGGCGAGGGCCGCACCGCGCTGCTGGTGCACGCCGACGACACCCGGCTGCGCCGGCTGGCCGTCCTGGACGCCGTGATCAACAACGCCGACCGCAAGGGCGGCCACCTGCTGCCGGCCGCCGACGGGCACCTGTACGCCATCGACCACGGCGTGACCTTCAACACGGAGAACAAGCTGCGCACCCTCCTGTGGGGCTGGGCCGGCGAGCCGCTCACCGACGAGACCGCCGAGGTCCTCGGCAAGCTCTCCGCGGAGCTCGCTGACGGGGGTCTCGGGGCCCGGCTGGCCGAGCTCATCACGCCTGCCGAGCTCGACGCCCTGCGGGCCCGCGTCGCCGCGCTGCTGGGCTCAGGACGTCATCCCGAGCCCTCGGGGGAGTGGCCCGCGATCCCCTGGCCGCCCATCTGAAGGCCGGGGCCGGCCGTCCCGGGAGGACCCACCGTTCGTTTGTGGATCACGCGGGCGGTTAATCTCATGACATGCATGCCTGGCCCGCTTCCGACGTCCCTGCCCTCCCGGGCACCGGGCGCGACCTCCGCCTCCACGACACCGCGACCGGTGGCCCGGTAACCCTGAGCCCCGGTCCGGTCGCCCGCATCTACGTGTGCGGGATCACCCCCTACGACGCCACCCACATGGGTCACGCGGCCACCTACAACGCGTTCGACCTCGTGCAGCGCGTGTGGCTGGACACGAAGCGCCAGGTCCACTACGTCCAGAACGTCACCGACGTCGACGACCCGCTGCTGGAGCGGGCCGACAAGACCGGAGAGGACTGGACGGCCCTCGCCGAGCGCGAGACCACCCTGTTCCGCGAGGACATGACCGCGCTGCGGATGCTGCCGCCCGCCCACTACATCGGCGCCGTCGAGGCCATCCCGGGGATCGTCCCGCTGGTCGAGCGGCTGCGCGAGGCCGGTGCGGCCTACGAGCTGGACGGCGACATCTACTTCCACGTCGACTCCGACCCGCACTTCGGCAGCGTCTCCCGCCTCGACGCGGCCGCCATGCGCGTGCTGTCGGCCGAACGCGGCGGCGACCCGGATCGCCCGGGCAAGAAGAACCCCGTCGACCCCGTGCTGTGGCTCGCCGCCCGCGAGGGGGAGCCCAGCTGGGACGGCGGCAGCCTGGGCCGGGGCCGCCCCGGCTGGCACATCGAGTGCGTCGCCATCGCCCTGGACCACCTCGGCATGGGCTTCGACGTGCAGGGCGGCGGCTCCGACCTCGCCTTCCCGCACCACGAGATGGGCGCCTCGCACGCCCAGGTGCTCACCGGCGAGTTCCCCATGGCGAAGGCCTACGTGCACGCCGGCATGGTCGCGCTGCACGGCGAGAAGATGTCCAAGTCCAAGGGCAACCTCGTCTTCGTCTCCCAGCTGCGCCGCGACGGGGTGGACGCGGCGGCCATACGGCTCAGCCTGCTGGCCCACCATTACCGCGAGGACTGGGAGTGGACCGACGCCGTGCTCGCCGACGCGGTGGAGCGGCTGGCCCGCTGGCGCGCCGCCGTCTCGCGGCCCGACGGCCCGCCGGCCGAGGCGCTGCTGGAGGAGATCCGCGAGGCGCTCGCCGACGACCTGGACGCCCCCGCCGCGCTCGCCGCCGTGGACCGCTGGGCCGCCCGGCAGGAAGCCGAGGGCGGCACGGACACCGGTGCCCCCGGCCTGGTCTCCCGCGCCGTGGACGCCCTGCTCGGCGTCGCGCTCTGACGCCGCGGGAGCTGCCCGGCCCACCGCCTCCCCGGCTCCCCTGACGAACGCGGACGGCCCGGCCGCCGCCCCTGTGCGGGGCGGCGGCCGGGCCGTGTCCGACGCGTGCCGGTCGGGTCACTCCCCGTCGGCGCCGTCCTCCTTCTCTTCCCGGTCGTCCTTGGGCTTCTGCGACATGTCCCGCAGGTAGGGGCCCGCGTCGGACTCGCCCGACTGCGGGTCACGGCGCCGCAGGTAGCGCTCGAACTCGCGGGCAATGGCCTCGCCCGAGGCCTCCGGCAGCTCCGCCGTGTCGCGGGCCTCCTCCAGCGTCTGGACGTACTCGGCGACCTCGCTGTCCTCGGCCGCGAGCTGGTCCACGCCGACCTGCCAGGCACGCGCGTCCTCCGGCAGCTCGCCGAGCGGGATGCGCAGGTCCAGCAGGTCCTCCAGGCGGTTGAGCAGCGCCAGCGTCGCCTTCGGGTTCGGCGGCTGCGACACGTAGTGCGGCACGGCGGCCCACAGGCTCACCGCCGGGATGCCGGCGTGGGTGCAGGCCTCCTGGAGGATGCCGACGATGCCGGTGGGGCCCTCGTACCGGGACTCCTCCAGGCTGAGCGCGGTCGCCAGGTCCGGGTCGGAGGTGACGGCCGTGACCGGCACCGGACGGGTGTGCGGGGTGTCACCCAGGAGGGCGCCCATCACCACCACCATCTCGATGCCGAGCTCATGGGCGAAGCCCAGGATCTCGTTGCAGAACGAGCGCCAGCGCATGCTGGGCTCGATGCCCCGTACGAGGACGAGGTCTCGTGGCTTGGGGGTCTCGATGCGGATGACGGACAGCCGCGTGGTGGGCCAGGTGATCCGTCGCGTGCCGCCGTCCATCCAGACCGTGGGGCGGTTGACCTGGAAGTCGTAGTAGTCCTCGGCGTCCAGCGCGGCGAACACCTCGCCCTTGAACTCCCGGTCCAGATGCCCGACCGCGGCGGAGGCGGCGTCCCCGGCGTCGTTCCAGCCCTCGAACGCGGCCACCATGACCGGGTCGATCAGCTCGGGAACCCCCTCGAGCTCGATCACCCAGCGCCTCCTTCCGGCCGGAAGGGGGATGGTGCCACCCCCGCCGGCTGCCGTTCCTTCGCGTGCTGCACCAGCCTACGGCTTCACGAGACAGGTGCCGCCGCCTTCGTAGGGGGATGATCCCCAGAGTCATCCGACGTACGCGTCCGGTCAGCCACCGCTCCACGCCGAGCGGTACGCGGCCCAGTCCGAAGGCGTGGCAGCGAAGTCGACGTACAGGGCGAGCCCGAAGCGCTCGCGGGCGGGCGCCTCGCGGGCGAGGCCGAGCCGGGCGCCGCGCACGGCGGCCGTGACCGTCTCCGCCCAGGCGTGCCGGCCCAGGTTGTTCGTGTGGCACCCGGGCAGGCCCACGAGCAGGTCGGTGCCCGGCGGCGTCACCTCCAGGGCGAGGGCGGTCTGCTGGGCCACGTAGCCTCCGTAGAGGCCCTCCAGGGGGAGGGCGGTGTCGTAGGTCATCATCGCGACCTGGTCCACGCGCCGGGCCACCTGCGCGAAGTACCGCTGCGACCACCACTTGGGGTGGTGGAACAGCGGGCCGCTCACCGAGTGCAGGGAGGGCAGCGGGTCGATCTGGTGCGTCGCCACCGACAGCGGCACGCCGCGGGTGGCGGTGAGCCGGTGCACCGAGTCCAGCAGCGAGAGGAAGCCCTCGTCGTCGGAGTACATCGGCTCCAGGTCCAGGTGGACCCCGTCGAACCCGGCGGCCAGCACCTGGGCCGCGCTGTCCCGTACCCGGGCGCGGGTCGCCGCGTCGTCCAGGTGCAGGCCCTCGGAACCGTCGTGCGACAGGACCTGGCCGAGCCACGCCTGGACGCGCACCCCGGGCAGCGCGGTGTGCATCCGGCGGATCATGTCCCGCGCTCCCGGGTAGAGACCCGCGTCGAGGCGGCCGTCGAACTCCAGGGGCCCGGTGTGCACGTACAGGTCCCGGGTGCCGCTGCCGCGCAACTCCCGGGCCAGCGTCTCGAGGTCGGCGTCGTCGCGGCCGCCGTCGACCCAGGCGTGCCCGAGCCACACCGCGTTCCGGTCACGGTTGGCGCCGGCGCCGGACGGGTCGCCGGTGTACTCCAGGCGCAGGGCGACCCCGGCGGCGAGCACCGGGAGCAGGACGGCGAGGACGACCAGCAGCGCGCCGCGGCGCAGCGTACGGGCCGAGGGGCGGCGCAGGCGCAGCCGGGGGCGTGGATTCATCCGATCCCTCTTTTCGATCACTCTGACGAATGACCGGACGCACCCGGGCCCGGGGTGGTTCGCCCGCCGGCGGGATCCCGTGGGGACCCGCCGGGCCTCAGAGCGTGGACCGCAGCCACTGCTCCACGCTCGCGACGTGCACCGTCGCCCAGGACCGCGCCGCCTCCGCGTCCCGGTCCCGCAGGGCCGCCAGGATCGCGCGGTGCTCGTGCAGGGTGCGGCTCACCGCGTCCTCCTGCGTCAGCCCGCGCCAGATCCGGGCCCGCGTGGTTGGCCCGGACAGCCCGTCCAGCAGCGAGCACAGCACCGAGTTGCCCGAGGCCTGGACGATGCCGCGGTGGAACTCCAGGTCGCACGCGACCAGTTCCTCCACCGACGGTGCCGCCCCCAGTGCCTCCAACTGCTCGGTCAGCACGTCCAGCTGGGACTCGGCGATGCGCGCCGCCGCCATCGCGGTGGCCGCGGGCTCCAGGATGCGGCGCACCGCGAGGAACTCCAGCACGGTGTCGTCGCGGTGGAAGTCCACCACGAAACTCAGCGCCTCCAGCAGCAACTGCGGGTCCAGGCTGGTGACGTAGGTGCCGTCGCCCTGCCGTACGTCCAGGATCCTGATCAGGGACAGCGCGCGGACCGCCTCGCGCAGGGAATTGCGCGACAGCCCGAGCTCCGCGGCCAGTTCGCTCTCCTTGGGGAGCCGGTCGCCGGGCCGCAGCGCGCCGGAGACGATCATCCCCTTGATCTTCTCGATCGCCTCGTCGGTGACCGCCATGAGCCCCTCGCCTCCCCGGACATCCGATGTATCGGGCCATTATGCCCGCACCGCCGAAGAGCCGGGGCCTTCTGGCGGAGGTCCGATCCGCCGCCCCGCGACGTCCCGAACCGCGGAACGCCGAAAGGCCGTGCCCGCTGTCGCGGACACGGCCTTTGGCGTGTGAAATCACCGTCGGGACGACAGGATTTGAACCTGCGACCCCTTGACCCCCAGTCAAGTGCGCTACCAAGCTGCGCCACGTCCCGGTGACGTTCCCCGGGGCGCCGCCCCGGAAGATCACGTACAGAGGAGGATACCCGAACCTCGCTGATCAGCCGAATCGCTCGATGCGGATCCGGTCCAGCGGCTGTCCGGAGGCCGCCAGCAGGCGCGAGGCGTGCTCGGCGAAACCGTTGCCGCCGCAGACGTAGGCCTCCCAGCCGCCCGGTGGCGGCTCCGCGAGGTGCGGGGCCAGGTGGGCGGCGGTGAGGCGGCCCTCGGTGCGGGTGAGCAGCACGGTCGTCTCCGGACCGTACTCGGCGGCGTAGATCAGGTCCTCGCGGGTGCGGGCCGAGACGATCAGCCGCAGCGGCACGTCCAGGCCGCGCAGCCGGCGGTGGCGCACCATCGACATCAGCGGGACCACCCCCGATCCGGCGCCCAGCAGCAGCGCCGGATGGTCCCCCGTCCAGGCGAAGAAGCCGCTGTGCGGGCCGCGGACCTCGACGGAGTCGCCCGGCCGGGCGACGGTGTGCAGGTGCCCGGACACCTCGCCGCCGGCCACGTGGTCGAGGGTCAGCTCGATGTGGCCGGAACCGTCGGGGGCGGAGGCGACCGAGTAGTTGCGCTGCGCCGTGTAACCGTCGGGGGCCGTGAGGCGCAGCGTCAGGTACTGGCCGGGCAGGTGGCCCGCCCAGCCGGGCACCGCGAGCCGGAAGGTGGACGTGCGCGGGGTCTCGCGGCGGATCTGCGTGATCACCGCGCGCCGCCAGACCGAGGAGGCGGCCTCGGGGACCGCGATGCGGCCGGGCACGGCGAACCGGGCCGGCGGGACGAACGCCGGGGCGGGCGCGGGGGTGGAGAGGTCAGTCATGGGCGTAGCGCTGCTCCTGCCAGGGGTCGCCCCGGTGGTGGTAGCCGTTCTGCTCCCAGAAGCCCGACTCGTCGTGGTCGAGCAGGCGCAGGCCCGCGATCCACTTGGTGCTCTTCCAGAAGTACAGGTGCGGGACGATCAGCCGGGCCGGGCCGCCGTGCTCGGGGGCGAGGGGAGCGCCGTCGTACTCCCAGGCGATCCAGGCGCGGCCGCCGGTGACGTCCGCGAGCGGCAGGTTGGCGGCGTAGCCGGTGTGGGACCAGGCGACGACGTGGGTGGCGGCGGGGGAGGGGCGCACGGCCTCCAGGAAGGCGTCGACCGACACCCCGCCGAAGCGCACGCCGAACTTGGACCAGCCGGTCACGCAGTGGATGTCGCCCCGGTACGCGGAGCCGGGCAGCGCGTGGGCCGCGTCCCAGTCCCAGGTGTGCGGGCGGTCCACCAGCCCGTCCACCCGGAACGTCCAGTCCCCGGCCGCGATCGTGGGCGTGACCTCGGCGGACAGGACCGGCCACGTGTCGCGGGCGTCGTACTGGCCGGGCGGCAGCCGCGGGTCGCGGTCGGCGGCGCGGCCGCGCCCGGTGAAGCCGCGGGTGGGTTCGACGGCCGAGGTCATGCGGGGTGCTCCAGCTCGAGCTCCTCCAGCTCGCGCAGCGCGGCCGGTTCGTCGAGGGTGAGCAGCACACGGTCGCGCATGAGGACCCGGCCGTCGACGACGGTGTCCCGTACGTCCGCGGCCGCGGCCGCGTACGCCAGCATCGACCAGGGGTCGTGGCGCGGCGTGAGGTGCGGCCCGCCGAGGTCGAGGACGGCCAGGTCGGCGCGCTTGCCCGGCTCCAGGGAGCCGAGGTGGTCGGCGAGGCCCAGCGCGCGGGCGGCCTCGATCGTCGCCATCCGCACCGCCTGTTCCGCGCCGACGGCGGTGGGGTCGCCTGCGGCCTTGTGCACCAGCGCGGCGGTCCGCACCGCGCCCAGGACGTCGAGGGTGTTGGAGCTCACCGCACCGTCGGTGCCGAGGCCCACGGTGACCCCGGCGGCCAGCAGCTCCGGGACACGGGCGATGCCGCAGCCCAGCTTCAGGTTGGAGACCGGGCAGTGCGCGACGGACGTGCCGGTCCTGGCCAGGGCGGCGACCTCGTCGTCGGTCAGGTCCACGGCGTGCGCCAGCAGCACGTCGGGCCCGAGTACCCCGAGGGAGTCCAGCAGCTCGACCGGCCGCTTGCCGTGCGCCCCGGCCACCATCGCGACCTCGGCCGCGTTCTCCGCCGCGTGGACGTGCAGCAGCGCGCCGTGCTCGCGGGCGAGCGCGGTGATCGCGACGAGCTGCTCGGGGTCGAGGGTGTAGGCGCTGTGCGCGAAGACCACCGGGCGGGTGCCCGGCGCCCGGCCGGTGCGCGCGGCCAGGTCGGCCGCGGCCCAGGCCATGCGGTCGCCGTACGGCCGGCCGTCCGGCGGCCCGGGCACGTCCATGAAGGTCGGACCGGCCAGCAGCCGCCAGCCCGCCGCCCGCGCGGCCTCCTCGGCGGCCTCGTGGAACCAGTACATGTCCAGGCCCGTGGTGACCCCGGCCCGTACGCTCTCCGCCACGGCCACCCGCACCCCCGCGGCCACCGCCCGCGGCGACAGCAGCTCGGCCTCGCGGGGGATCACCCGGGCCAGGAACTCCTGCAGGTCGACGTCGTCGGCGCAGCCCCGCAGCAGGGTCATCGCCAGGTGGGTGTGCGTGTTGACCAGCCCGGGGAGCACCAGGCACCCCGAGGCGTCGATCTCCTCGGCGGCCCGGTACGCCGCGCGCACCTGCGCCGTCGGTCCCACGGCGAGGATCTCGCCGTCCCGGACGGCGACCGCGCCGTCGGTGACGACGGTGCCCGCCGCGTCGACGGTCAGCACATCGCCGCCGTGCACCAGCAGATCGGCGTCCTGAGCGCTCACTTCTCGTCGCTTCCGTACTCGGTGGCCAGCAGATGCAAGGCGTCCAACGTTACCCGGCTGCCGCGGGCGACCCCCTCGGCGACCACCGCCCGGTGCGGGTCGTAGCCGCCGGTGGCCTCCACGTCGACCAGGTCGTCGGCGTTGGCGCCGTCGACGACGAGCGCGCCGCCGGCCACCAGGCCGCGCGTCGAGGCCAGCACCAGCAGGGCTGACAGCTCCATCTCGATCGCGGCGATCCCTGCCGCCGCGTACGCCGCGCCGGGCAGCGGCAGGAAACCCGGCTGGAAGGCCGCACGCGTCCACACCACGCCCCGGTGGTGCGGCGCCCCCGCCGCCCGTGCCGCCCGCTGCAGCGCCAGCACCGCCTCCGGCGTCGCGAACGCCGGGTACTCCGGCGGCAGCAACTGCTGGGTGACCCCGTCGTCCCGCACCGCGGCCTCGGCGATCACCAGGTCGCCGTCCCCTATCCCGGCGCGGATCGCGCCCGCCGTGCCGAGGCGCAGGATCGTACGGACGCCGGCGTCCGCCAGCTCCTGGAACAGGCACATCGCCCCCGGCCCGCCGACCCCGTGCGAGGACACCACGACGGGGGTGCCCTTCCAGGCGCCGGCGAAGGTGCGGTACTCGCGGTGGTGCGACACCTCATGCGGGTCCGTGAGCAGGGAGGCCACCTCCGCCGCGCGCGCCGGGTCGCCCACGACGACCGCGTGCGCGGGCAGCCCGGAGCGCGGGATGCGGGAGATGGGCAGCTGATCCGTGGTCATCGGGCCTCCGGGCCGGGCGGGACGATGCTGTGCGGATCACCTTAGGACCCCGGCTCAGGCCGTCCGACGCCGGAGCAGCGCGAAGCAGGCCCAGCAGGCCAGGGCGGCCAGGGCCAGCACGATGCCGGTCTCGACGAGCTGCAGGGGCCAGTAGTGCGAGGCGGGATGGACGAGCGCCTGCGCATCCCCGAGCCCGACGCCGTCGACGGGCTTGTCCACGCGCTCCGCCGTCCAGTCCGTGGCACCGAGGTGTGACAGGCCGGTCCGGACCTTCGGCCACAGCGCGGAGCGGTACAGCCCCGCCGTGACGAGCACGAGGGAGGTGCCGAAGAAGGCCAGGCCCAGTCCGCTGAGCGTGCGCCGCATCAGCATCCCGGCCAGCGCGCCCAGAACCAGGGCGAGCAGCACGTGCGCGACCAGGACCGGGCCGGTGGAGAGGAAGATGTCGTTCTCGTACCAGCCGGGGCGGTCCTGCGGGTGGCCCGTGCTCCACACCCACCGGAAGAGCAGCGTCAGGCCGGTCGTGCCACCGGTCAGCAGCAGGGCCGGTACGGCGAGCTTGGCGGCGAGCCAGCGCGTGGGGGTGACCGACTGGACCCAGGCGAGCGCGGCGGTCCCCCGCTCCAGTTCCCGGCCGACGAGGGCGCCACCGGCGAACACCGCGACGGCGAGCGGAAGGAGCGCCATCACGCGGCCCTGCAGGTGGAGGGGGACGTAGGCGTCGAACGGCTCCGGGTCGATGCAGCGCGGGGCGCAGGCGGGGTCGTACCGCGGGTCCCCCGCGCTCAGCCACAGGGTGTGAAGGAGCCAGCCGGATCCGGCCGCCACGAAGGCGATCCACAGCCACAGGGCCACGCGGTGCAGGCGCACCACCGACCGGGTCAGGCCGGACAGGACGGGCGGGCGCGGCGATGGGGCGACGGCGGTCATACGACGGCCTCCTGGCGGGACACGGGTGCGGGCGTGGCGTCGGCGGTGAGCAGGGCGGGCGCCCCGGGGTTGCGCAGATGGGCCAGGACCAGCTCCTCGAGGGTGGGTTCCTCCACCAGCCAGTCGCCGTCCTCCAGCGCTCCGGCGGGGCGGACCAGCGCGGTGCGTCCGCGCCCGTTGACGTGTTCCTGGACGACGGTGTGGGGGCCGAAGTCCCCGCCGGTGCCGGTGACGCGGCGGTGCGCGGCCAGCAGGTCGTCGGTGTCGCCGGCCAGCCGGACCCGGCCCTCGCCGAGGAGCAGCAGGTGGTCGCAGACGCCGTCGAGTTCGGCGACGACGTGCGAGGAGATCACGATGGTCGTACCGCGCTCGGCCGCCGTGGCCATGAGGGCGCCGGTCAGCTCGTGGCGGGCGAGCGGGTCGAGGTCGGCCATCGGCTCGTCCAGGAGCAGCAGTTCGGCCCGCTTGCCCAGGGCCAGGGCGAGCGCGACGCGGGTGCGCTGACCTCCCGACAGGGCACGGACGCGGTCGCGGGGCGTCAGGCCGCCGCCGTACGCGACGCGTTCGGCGGCCTCCCGGTCCCAGTGGCCCGGGTTGAGCTCGGCGCCGAGCCGCAGCGTCGCCGCCACGGTGAGCTGTGGGTGGAGCGGCTTGTCCTGGGCGACGTAGGCGAGCCGGGTGCGGGCCGCGCCGGGGGTCGTACCCCACACGCGCAGCTCCCCCTCGGTGGGCCGCAGCAGCCCCGCGGCGAGCGCCAGCAGTGTCGACTTGCCCGCGCCGTTGGGCCCGACGAGCGCGCAGATCCGGCCGGCCGGCAGCCGGAAGGAACAGTCCCGCAGGACGGGGTCCCGTCCCCACGCGTACCGCAGACCGAGCCCGGCCGCCTCCACGGCAGCCGTTTCCTGATTCATCTCTCCCCCTCGGAGAACTCCTGGTCGAGCACGGAGTGGAACAGCGCCGCGGCGTCCTCGCGATCGAGCCCGGCGGCACGCGCGCGGCGCATCCAGTCGGTCAGTTCGCCCGCGAGCGGCGAGTCGGCCGGGCCGGCGCCCAGCGACTTCTGGACGAAGGTGCCCAGGCCCCGGCGCGCCTCCACCAGGCCCTCGCGCTCCAGTTCGCGGTAGGCCTTGAGCACGGTGTTGGGGTTGACGGCGGTCGCCTCGACGACCTCGCGGGCCGTCGGCAGCCGGTCGCCGGGCTCCAGCAGGCCCAGCCGCAGGGCCTGTTTGGTCTGCTGGACGATCTGGAGGTACGTGGCGACACCGCTGCGGCGGTCGATGCGGAACTCGACCATGCGCGAAACACCCTTTCACTAAGCAAGTGGTGAAAGGGTTGCCTATTAAACAAATCTGAACCTCCCAAAAAAAAACCTTTTTTCTTTT
>NZ_JARAVO010000177.1:11586-20746 GCF_033792805.1 Streptomyces sp. PA03-1a | reverse complement strand
TACGTCACCGAGGACGACTCCCCGCAGGCGCTGGCCCACGCCCGCGAGCAGTGCCGCTGGTTCGGCGGCATGGTCGGCAACCACGTCGCCGACCTGGTGGCCCGGTACGGCGAACACTCCGCCTCCGTGCCCGACGAACTCACCGACTACATCAAGGCCCGTCAGGGGTACGACTACTCCCACCACGGCCGTTCGGGGAACCCCGACACCACGTTCGTCCCCGACGAGATCGTCGACCGCTTCTGCCTCCTGGGCACCGCCGAGCGGCACATCGAGAAGCTGCGCGCCCTGAAGGCCCTCGGCGTCGACCAGTTCGCGGTCTACGACATGCACGACGCCAAGGAGTCCACCATCGACGCCTACGGCTCCACCGTCATCCCCGCACTGCGCGGCTGAGGGGGGAGCAGCGCACCCATGCCGGCCCCCACGCCGCCCGACCAGATCACGCACCCCGACGGCCGCGTCGAGCTCCGCCTCGACGCGGCCGTGCCGCACGGTCCGTACGCCAACGAGGACCTGCTGCCGATCCCCGTCGCCAAACGGCACTGGACCACCTACAACTTCACCGCGCTGTGGATCGGGATGGCGCACAACATCCCGTCGTGGACGCTCGCCTCCGGCCTGGTGGCCCTCGGCATGGACTGGAAGCAGGCGGTGTTCACCATCGCCCTGGCCAACGTCATCGTGCTCGCGCCGATGCTGCTCACCGGCCACGCGGGCCCCAAGTACGGCATCCCCTTCCCGGTGCTGGCCCGTTCCTCCTTCGGGGTGCGCGGGGCCAACCTCCCGGCGATGCTGCGCGCCGCCGTGGCCTGCGCCTGGTTCGGCATCCAGACCTGGATCGGCGGCCAGGGCATCTTCGTCCTCCTCGGCAAGATCTGGGGCGGCTGGGCGGGCGCCGCGCACGTGGCGGGCTACCCGTGGACGCTGTGGGTCTGCTTCCTCGCCTTCTGGGCGCTGGAACTCGCGATCATCTACCGGGGCATGGAGACGCTCCGCCGCTTCGAGAACTGGGCCGCGCCCTTCGTCCTCGTCGGCGCCGTCGTCCTGCTGGTCTGGATCACCAACAAGGCGGGCGGCCTCGGCCACCTGCTGGACCAGCCCTCCGCCCTCGGCTGGGGCGGGGACTTCTGGAAGGTCTTCTTCCCCGCCCTCATGGGCATGATCGGCTTCTGGTCGACCCTCTCCCTCAACATCCCCGACTTCACCCGTTTCGGGGCCGGGCAGCGCGCCCAGGTCTGGGGCCAGTCGCTCGGGCTGCCGACCACGATGACCTTCTTCGCCGTCCTGTCGGTGCTGGTCACCTCCGGCTCCCAGGCGGTCTATGGCGAGGCCATCTGGGACCCGGTCGAACTGGCCGGCAAGACCGACAACGTCATCGGCCTGCTGTACGCCCTGGTCACGGTGCTGGTGGCCACCATCAGCGTCAACATCGCGGCCAACGTGGTCTCCCCGGCGTACGACCTGTCCAACCTCGCGCCCCGGCACGTCGACTTCCGCACCGGCGCGCTGATCACCGGCGTCGTGGGGGTGCTGATCTTCCCCTGGAAACTGACCTCCACCCCCGAGCTGTACATCTTCACCTGGCTGGGCGTGGTCGGAGGTGTCCTCGGCACCGTGGCCGGCGTCCTCATCGCCGACTACTGGGTCGTCCGGCGCACCCACTTGGCGCTGCCCGAGCTGTACGAGGCAGGTGGCGGCCGTTACTGGTACCACCGCGGCTGGAACTGGCGGGCGGTGCTCGCCCTCGTCGTGGGCGGCCTGCTGGCGGTCGGCGGCTCGTACTCCACCGTCGACGCCGAGGGCCGCAAGCAGGGCCCGTTTCCCGTCGACGGCCTGATCCCGCTGCTGAAGCCGCTCGCGGACTACGGCTGGGCGGTCGGCCTGGTCAGCTCGTTCGTGCTGTACAGCGCCCTGATGCGGAAGGCGGGCCCCGCCGCACGGACGGCGTGAACCCGCCAAAGCCACCACGGGTGCGCGGCGCCGCGGACGATCTGGTCTGATGGAGGAGTGATCGATGACGCACTCTTCAAGGCGGTCGAGGACACGGTGCGCGCGACCGCCGAGGCGGAGGTCGTGCCGCGCTGGCGCCGGCTGAGCGCAGCCGACATCAGCCACAAGACCGGACCGGGCGACCTGGTCACCGTCGCCGACCGCGAGGCGGAGCTGCGGCTCGCCGAGGAACTGCCGGCGTTGCTGCCCGGTTCGGTCGTGGTGGGGGAGGAGGCCGTGCACGCCGACCCGGGCGTCCTGCGCCGCATCGGCGGGGACGACCCGGTGTGGATCGTCGACCCCGTCGACGGCACCGCCAACTTCGTCGCGGGCAGGCCCGAGTTCGCCACGCTCGTCGCGCTCGCCCGCGGCGGCGAGGTGCACGCCTCCTGGACGTACGTGCCGAGGCTGGCCCTCATGGCCACCGCCCGACGCGGCGGGGGCGCCCTGCTCAACGGCGAGCCGATCCGCACCGCCCGCGACTCCGGCGGGTCCGCGCTCACCGTCGCCACCTCGCAGTTCGCCTTCCTCGACGAACAGGAGCGGCGCCGGTTCGAGGGGCTCGGCACCGACGGCGTCGAGTCCCGTCAGTGCACCTGCGCAGGGCTGGACTACCTGGAGGTCGCCCGGGGCGCCATCGACGCCGTCGCCTTCACCTGGGAGTCGCCCTGGGACCACGCGGCCGGACTGCTGCTGGTCACCGAGGCCGGCGGCGCCAGCATCACCGCGGAGGGCGTGCCCTTCCGCATCGGCGGCGGCAACGCCTTCCCCTTCTCCGTGGCGCGCGACGAGGCGACCGCGCGACGGGTCGTCGACCTCATGGCAGGTGACCGATGAGCAGGGCACACGTCACGGACGTCATCGTCGTCGGAGCCGGGCCCAACGGCCTGACCGCCGCGGTCGAACTCGCCCGCGCCGGGCACTCCGTGGAGCTCTTCGAGGCCGGCGACCAGGTCGGCGGCGGCGCGCGCACCGAGGAGCTGACCCTGCCGGGCTTCCGCCACGACCCGTGCTCGGCCGTGCACCCGCTCGGCGCCGGCTCGCCCGCGTTCAACGCGATGCCGCTCGCCGACCACGGCCTGCGGTGGCTCCACCCCGAGCTGCCGCTCGCGCACCCCTTCGACGACGGCACCGCGGCGGTGCTGGACCGCACCGTCGGCGCGACCGCCGCCTCGCTCGGACCGCGCGACGCGGGCACCTACCGCAGGCTCCTGGCCCCGTACGTCGGCCGCTGGAAGACCCTCGCCCACGACTTCCTGCGCCCCCAGTGGCGGGGACTGCCCCGCGACCCGCTGCGCTTCGCGAGCTTCGGGCTGACCGGGCTGCCGCCGGTGTCCGTGCTCGCCCGGCTGTTCCGCGACGAGAAGGCCCGCGGGCTGCTGGCCGGTCTCGCCGCCCACGCGATCGCCCCGCTGACCAGCCCGCTCACCGGTGCGACGGCGCTGATGTTCGCCGTCTCCGGCCACGAGGTCGGCTGGCCGGTCCCGCGCGGCGGCTCGCAGTCGCTCGCCGACGCCCTCGCGTCCTACCTGCGGCTGCTTGGCGGCACCGTCCACACCGGCGTCATGGTCCGCAAGCTCGACGAGCTGCCGCCGGCGCGCGCGTACGTCTTCGACACCTCGCCGACCGCGCTGGCGCGCATCGCCGGGCTCGGCGACGCGTACCGGAACTACCGCTACGGACCCGCGGTCTGGAAGGTCGACTACGCCCTGGACGGCCCCGTGCCCTGGACCGCGGCAGAGGCCCGCCGGGCCGGCACCGTGCACATCGGGCCGAGCTTCGGCGAGATCGGCGACGCGCTGAACCGGGCGGTACGCGGCCGCCCGCCGCAGACCCCGTTCCTCATCACCGCCCAGCCCACCGTCGTCGACCCCGGGCGGGCGCCCGAGGGCAAGCACGTCTTCTGGGCGTACGGGCACGTGCCCAACGGCTTTCGGGGCGACGCCACCGAGGCCGTCGAGCGGCAGATCGAGCGCTTCGCCCCCGGCTTCCGGGACCTCGTCCTTGCCCGGGCGGTCAGCGGACCGGCCGAACTCGCCGCCCGCAACGCCAACTACGTCGGCGGTGACATCGCCAGCGGGGCCTTCGCCGGCCTCCAGACGGCCTTCCGCCCCAAGCTGCAGTGGAACCCGTACACCACCTCGCGCCCCGGGGTCTTCCTCTGCTCCTCCGCCAGCCCGCCCGGCCCGGGGGTCCACGGCATGTCCGGCCACCACGCGGCCCGCGCCGTGCGCCGCCACCTGGAGGGGACCGCCCGCCGGTAGCCCGGTAGCCCGGTAGCGCCCGCCCCGTCGGCCGCGGCCGGCGGGGCAGCGACTAGCATCGAAGGCATGGAGCAGCGCGTATTGGGCAGGACGGGCCGCAAGGTGTCCGTCGTGGGTCTCGGCACCTGGCAGCTGGGCGCCGACTGGGGCGAGGTCCGCGAGGAGGACGCACTCGCCGTCCTGGACGCGGCCGTGGCGGAGGGCGTGACCCTCTTCGACACGGCGGACGTCTACGGCGACGGACGCAGCGAGCAGCTGATCGGGCGCTACCTCCGGGAGCGCCCGGACGCCGGGATCTTCGTCGCCACGAAGATGGGCCGCCGGGTCGCCCAGGTCCCCGAGAACTACGTCCTGGACAACTTCCGCGCCTGGAACGACCGGTCCCGGGCCAACCTCGGCGTCGACACCCTCGACCTGGTGCAGCTGCACTGCCCGCCGACCGCCGTCTACTCCTCGGACGCGGTCTTCGACGCCCTCGACACCCTCGTCGAGGAGGAGCGCATCGCGGCCTACGCCGTCAGCGTCGAGACCTGCGAGGAGGCGCTGACCGCGATCGCCCGGCCGGGCGTCGCGAGCGTGCAGATCATCCTCAACGCCTTCCGCCTCAAGCCTCTGGAGCAGGTCCTGCCGGCCGCCGCCGAGGCCGGGGTGGGCATCATCGCCCGCGTGCCCCTCGCCTCCGGCCTGCTGTCCGGCCGCTACACCAAGGACACGGTCTTCCCGGCCGACGACCACCGCACCTACAACCGGCACGGCGAGTCCTTCGACCAGGGCGAGACCTTCTCCGGCGTCGACTACGCGACCGGCCTGGAGGCCGCCGCCGAGTTCACCGCCCTCTCCCCGCAGGGCGCGACCCCGGCCCAGACGGCGCTCCGCTGGATCATCCAGCAGCCCGGCGTCACCACCGTGATCCCCGGCGCCCGCTCCGTCGAGCAGGCCCGCGCCAACGCCGAGGCCGCGGCCCTGCCGCCGCTGCCGCAGAGCACGCTGGACGCCGTGCGGGACCTGTACGACCGGCGCATCCGCGCCCAGGTCCACCACCGCTGGTGACCGCCGCGGCGAACCTGCCCTGAGCCGTGCCCCCGGACGATCCGTCCGGGGGCACGCGCGTCACCCCGCGGCGGCCTCGCGGGCGATCCCGTCCAGGAGCGCGGGCAGCGAGCTCCCGATCGGCTCGCGCACCAGCTCGTCCGCGATCTCGTCGTACGGCGTCGGCTCGGCGTTGACGATCACCAGCCGCGCCCCGTGCTCCGCCGCGATCCCGGCGAGCGACGCCGCAGGCTGCACCTGCAGGCTGGTGCCGACCGCGATGAAGACCGTGCAGCCCTTGGCGATGGCCATCGCGTTGCCCAGCACCACCGGATCCAGCCGCTGCCCGAACATGACGGTCGCCGACTTCAGGATCCCGCCGCACTTTCCGCACGCCGGGTCCGGCTCGCCCGCCCGGACCCGCGCCAGCGCCTGGTCCATCGGCGCCCGGTCGTGGCACCGCGTGCACACGACGGTGCGGGCCGTGCCGTGCAGCTCCAGCACCTTGCGCTCGGGCAGCCCCGCCATCTGGTGCAGCCCGTCGACGTTCTGCGTGATCACGCGCACCGCCACGCCCGACCGCTCCAGCCGGACGATCGCGTCATGCGCCGCGTTGGGCCGAGCCTCCAGCGTCGGGCTCTCCATGCGCATCCGCCACGACCTGCGGCGCACATCGGGATCGGCCATGTAGTGCTCGTACGTCACGAGCTTCTCCGCCTCCGGATCGCGCCGCCACAGCCCGTTCGGACCGCGGTAGTCCGGGATGCCGGAGTCGGTGGAGATACCTGCGCCACTGAGGACGGCTACGAGAGGCCTGGCCATGCGCCGAGGGTAGGACGGCTGGCGGCCCGGCGCGAACGTATATCGGGGGTGCCGCTCGCCCACCGGCCACACCCGCGTTCAGCGAAGGAGCACTTCCATCCGTTCGAGGAGATCTACTACCTGATCTCCGGACAGACGCGGTCCTTCTGTGACGGTGAGCAGGACCTGGCCGGGGTCGGCGACCTCGTCTTCGCGCCCGTCGGCGCGTCGCACGGATTCGCGGCCCTCGGCACGGAGCCTCTGTGCTGGATCGAGGTGCAGTCGCCGATGCCGCCGGCGAGCGGCGGGTTCACCTTCCACAACGACTGGGCGCAGCACACCAACATCGGTTGATCCGCTCGTCCGGCGCCGGGACCCGCGCGTTTCCGCCCGGGGTCAGCCCAGCGCCGCGCGGACGTCCGCGACGAGGGCGGCGGCGTCCTCCACCGCCGTGACCGGGTCGCCGAGGCCGGACAGCACCGCTTCGGCGCGGGACCGGAAGCCGGGCGGGGTGTCGGGGAGGGCGCCCGCGGCGGCGAGGGCGCCCTTCTCGTTGAGGCACCACACGCGGTGGTGGGCGTGGAGCGACTGCGTCAGCACCCCGACCGCCCGTGAAAGGCACAGGGCGGCGTGCAGGACGTCCCCGCCACCCGCGGACTTGCGGGCGTTCACGACCAGGAAGTCCGCCTCCCAGGAGGCCCCGACGAGGGCCTCGCGCAGCGGCTCCGGGTAGACCAGCGTCCGCTCGCGCAGCGCGGTCAGCTCACCCGCCGGGTCGGCCAGGACGCGGCCGAGGGCGACCTCACCGGCGTACACGGGGGACCAGAAGCCCAGCGGATGGCCGGCCTGGACACCGACCTCGTAGCGGCCGGCGCGGCAGTCGTCCCACACCCGCCCCACCCGGTCCAGGTCCCGCAGGATCCAGTCGACCTGGACGCCGTCGACGCGCAGCCACGCCCCGCCGTTCACCCAGGGACCCCAGCCGCCGGGGCCGGCGATCTCCACCGGTGTGCCCGTCGCCTCGTCGGCGAGCGCGGCGAGCGCCGCCAGGTCCGGTTCGCCCCGGTAGTACACGCCGAGGTCCCAGTCGGAGTCGGGGCGGTGCGTTCCGCGCGCCCGGCTGCCGCCCAGCATCACCGCGACCACACCGGGGACCCGGGCGAGCGACCGTGCCATGGAGGAGACTGGGGGTACGTGTTCGCGCTCGTGGGGCATCGTGCGAGTGTAGGTGCACCCCCGGCGCGAGGAGTACGGAATTGTTCACGACCCGGCCCACCCTCCAAGGCACCTTCGGCATGGCCTCCTCCACGCACTGGCTCGCCTCGCAGTCGGCGATGGCCGTGCTGGAGAGCGGCGGCAACGCCTATGACGCGGCGGTGGCCGCCGGGTTCGTCCTGCACGTGGTGGAGCCGCACCTCAACGGGCCCGCGGGCGAGGTGCCGATCATCGTCGCGCCCGCCGGCGGTCCGGTGCGCGTGCTCTGCGGCCAGGGCCCCGCCCCGGCCGGGGCGAGCGTCGACCACTACCGCGCGCTGGGCCTGGACTTCGTCCCCGGCACCGGTCCGCTCGCGGCCGCCGTGCCCGGTGCGTTCGACGCCTGGATGGTGCTGCTGCGCGACCACGGCACGAAGCCGCTCGCGGACGTGCTCTCCTACGCCATCGGCTACGCCGAGCACGGCCACCCCGCGGTGGAGGCGGTCGGCGCCACGGTCGGCTCCGTCCAGGCGCTGTTCGAGACGGAGTGGACGACCTCGGCCGAGCTGTACCTGGCCGGCGGCCGCCCGCCCCGGCCGGGAGACCTGCTGCGCAACCCCGACCTCGCCGCCACCTGGCGGCGGTTGCTGCGGGAGGCGGAGGCCGCCGGCAGCGACCGGGAGGCGCAGATCGAGGCGGCCCGGCGGGTGTGGCGCGAGGGCTTCATCGGCGAGGCGCTGGCCACCTTCGCCGCCCGTCCCGCGATGGACACCACGGGGGAGCGGCACGCCTCCACCCTGACCGGGGACGACCTCGTCGCGTACGAGGCGCACCACGAGGACCCGGTGACCTTCGACTGGAACGGCTGGACGGTCTGCAAGGCGGGACCGTGGAGCCAGGGCCCGGCTTTCCTGCAGCAATTGGCCCTGCTGCCGCCGGATCCCGCGGAACTGGAGTACGGCTCCGTCGACTACGTGCACACCCTGGTCGAGGGCACCAAGCTGGCGATGGCCGACCGCGAGGCCTGGTACGGCGACGCCCAGGACGACGTCCCCCTCGCCGAACTGCTGTCATCCGCCTACAACGACGCACGGCGCGCCCTGGTCGACCAGGCGAGGGCTTCCCACGAGCTGCGCCCCGGCAGCCCGCGCGGCCGTACGCCGCGGCTGCCGCACTTCCCGCTCCACGACGCCGCCGCGGCAACGGGATTCGACGCCATGGGCGTCGGCGAGCCGACCGTCGCCCACAACGGCGCGACCCGCGGCGACACGTGCCACCTCGACGTCGTCGACCGCTGGGGCAACATGGTCGCCGCCACCCCCAGCGGCGGCTGGCTCCAGTCCAACCCGGTGGTCCCCGGGCTCGGCTTCCCGCTCGGCACCCGCCTGCAGATGACCTGGCTGGAGCCCGGGCTGCCGAACTCCCTCACCCCGGGCCGCCGTCCGCGCACCACGCTCACCCCGTCGCTCGCGCTGCGCGACGGCGTGCCGGTGATGGCCTTCGGCACCCCCGGCGGCGACCAGCAGGACCAGTGGTCGCTGCACTTCTTCCTGGGCGTCGCCCTGCGCGCCCCCGTCCGCGGCGGCCTCGACCTCCAGGGCGCCATCGACGCGCCCAACTGGCACAACGACAGCTTCCCGAGCTCCTTCCACCCCCGGGAGATGCGGCCCGGCAGCCTCACCGTGGAGAGCCGCTTCGAGGAGTCCGTCATCGCCGGGCTCCGCAGCCGCGGCCACGACGTCACCGTTGCCGCCCCCTGGTCCGAGGGCCGCCTGTGCGCGGTGGCCCGCGACCCGGAGACCGGCGTCCTGTCCTCCGCGGCCAACCCCCGCGGCATGCAGGGTTACGCGGTGGGCCGCTGACCCGCCGCCCGGGCAGGC